>MESS01000051.1:717-1462 GCA_001771055.1 Caldithrix sp. RBG_13_44_9 | reverse complement strand
TCCTGCCAACTGTCAACTTGATTTAATTTTGTACTTTCTTTTTTCTTTTGTCTTTTTTCTTTTGTCTTATCTATCGGCCTACTGCCAACTACCCTGCGCTTCTGCGTACCTTAATGATGAATTGACATTTGGATTGTCAGCGGACTCTGGTTATATTTTTCCCCCTTGTTTATGAGTATTGGAATATGAGTACCAGGATATCATTTTGTACCATTGGCTGCCGGCTGAATCAGGCTGAGACTGCGGTTCTGCAGAGAAGTTTTGAGGAGCAGGGCTATCAGGTGGTAAATTTTACTGAACCGGCAGAGGTGGTGGTGGTCAATACCTGTACGGTTACTGAAAATGGTGATGCCGATACCCGCAAGCTGATCAATAAGATTATCAGGATCCATCCCACAGCCCGGATTGCTTTACTGGGCTGCCAGGCGCAGATAGAACGGGAGGCCTTACTGGAAATGCCCAATGTCTTCTGGGTAGTCGGTAATTCCCAGAAGATGGAATTTGCCAGGATTTTGCAAAACAGTCTGAACGATTTCCAACCGCAGGTGATCACTCCGGTTATCGCCCGTGAGAGCTTCACTCACCCGGCAGCCGGGATAGACCGCCAGCATACCCGGGCCAATCTGAAAATCCAGGACGGTTGCGATTCATTTTGTTCTTTTTGTGTGATCCCTTACGCCCGGGGCAGGGCACGCAGCCGGGTATTCCAGGATATCCTGCAGGAAGCCGGAGAGCTGGCAGCAGC
>MESS01000051.1:316-609 GCA_001771055.1 Caldithrix sp. RBG_13_44_9 | reverse complement strand
TCGGATCCGGATCTCCTCGGTGGAACCTTCCACCATTCCCTTCGCGATAATAGACCGGATGCAACATGGTTCGGCCCTTTGCCGGCACTTGCACATTCCTCTGCAAAGCGGCAGTGATGCGGTCCTCAAATCCATGCACCGCAAATATTCAGCGAGAGAGTATGCGGATTTTATATATACCGTGCATGATCAGCTTCCGGAAATATGTCTGGGCACGGATGTAATCGTCGGATTTCCCGGCGAATCGGATGATCATTTTGAAGAGACCCGTCAATTGCTGTTCAATTTGCCAC
>MESS01000051.1:0-207 GCA_001771055.1 Caldithrix sp. RBG_13_44_9 | reverse complement strand
GGAAATGAGTACCTACAAGCGGCAGCAATATCTGGAAAATAAAATTGGCACTATTCAACCGGTGCTGTTTGAACAATTTAAAAATGGCTGCTGGAGTGGTTTAACCGATACTTATGTCCGGGTGAAGGTCAAATCAAATGAGGATTTGCATAACCAGATCCTGCTGGTGCGAATTTTAGAAATTGATAAGAATGGAGTGATCGGAAC
>MESS01000050.1:27156-29566 GCA_001771055.1 Caldithrix sp. RBG_13_44_9 | reverse complement strand
ACCAGCTGACTGTCTGGGACTCTACTCAGGCAATTTTTAATGTCCGTAATTCGCTGGCAAAAAGTCTGGGAATTCCTGAAAGCAGGGTACGGGTGATAAAAAAGTATATGGGCGGTGGCTTCGGAAGCAAATTGGAAGCCGGGAAATTCACCATGATGGCAGCCCTTCTTTCCAGGAAAATCGGGCGACCGGTAAAAATTGCCCTCGATCGCCGGGAAATGAATTTAGCGGTGGGAAACCGGCCAGACTCGGTGCAGCGATTGAAGGTTGGGATTAAGAAAGATGGAACCCTCACTGCGATGACACACTACTCTTATGGTTCGGCCGGGGCTCATCCAAATGATGCCGATTGCAGCTGGCCGCTGGTCAGCATCTATAAATGCCCTAATATTTCCACTGAGGAATACTCAGTTTATGTGAATGCCGGCCGGAACCGGCCGTTCCGGGCGCCCGGACATCCCCAAGGTACTTATGCGCTGGAATCCATCCTGGATGAAGCAGCGGCAAAAATTGGAATGGATCCGCTGGAATTCCGTATGAAAAATTATGCCGAGAAAGACCAGCCTGAAGATCTTCCTTACAGCACTAAACTGCTCAAAGAAGCTTATTTAAAAGGTGCCGAAGTATTTGAATGGAAGAAAAAATGGAAACCGGCCGGCTCTGACACTGGCCACATTAAACGAGGCGTCGGTTTGGCCACCCAGATCTGGTGGGGGGAAGGTGGACCACCCACCTATGTCACCCTGAACCTGAACAGCGATGGCAGCGTTCAGTTACTCTGCGGCACCCAGGATCTTGGCGGAGGAACCTATACTTTTATGGCCCAGGTAGCGGCAGAAATTTTAGAAATTCCCATGGAAAAAATTGAGGTCATTTTAGGTGACACGGCTATCTGCCCTTTCGGTCCCGTTAGTGGCGGCAGTCAGACTGCGCCTTCAGTTTCTCCAGCGGTCCGTGATGCCGCTGAACAGATGAAACGTAAATTACTTTCCGGCGCTGCCGCGATCCTGGAAATCCCGGAAAATGAACTGCAATATAGCAACGCGGTGATATCGGCAAAAAATAATCCAGAGAAAAAGCTGACCATTGCCGAAGTGGTTGACAAAATGGACGAGACCGTTCTTACCGTAACCGGGGCCAGAGAGGCTAACCGGGAAGGTTATGTGATGAACTCATTCGGAGTACAATTCGCTGAAGTCGAGGTAGATACTGAAACAGGTAAAGTGAAGGTATTAAAAATAGTGGCGGCACATGATATCGGTAGAACTTTAAATCAAAAATTGTTGGAAAATCAATTCCATGGCGGAATCATTCAGGGATTGAGTTATGCGTTAATGGAAGCGCGGGTGATAGATCAAAACACTGGAAAAATCTTGACCACTAATATGCATGACTATAAAATACCCACGGTCAAGGACACCCCGGAAATAGCGGTCATCATCGTCAGTGAAGGTGACGAGATCATCAGTAATACCGGAGTAAAAGGTATCGGAGAACCCGCTACTATTCCTACCGCCGGAGCGATCGCTAATGCCGTGGCGAATGCCATTGGGGTGCGCGTCAAAAATCTGCCAATCACCCCTGATAAAATACTGATGGCGCTTCAGGGTTAGATGGATCAATAATTTTAATCAAGATAACTTGAGGAAAATAAAATGAAAAATTTCGAATATATTCAGCCGAAAACCTTGGAAGAAGCCAGTCAACTCCTGGGAAAAAGCTGGGAAGAAGCTCTGCCCTATGCCGGCGGTTCTGATGTATACGGACTTCTCAAGCACCATATTGTCTCACCTGCCAGAGTAGTCAATCTCAAATCCGTTCCAAATCTGGACCGGATCGTCTACACTCCGGGCAAGGGTCTCAGGATTGGCCCGCTGGTAAAGGTCGCGGAGATCGCGGATCATAAAATAATCAATGAAAAATTTACGGTGCTGGCACAAGCTGCTGCTGAGGTAGCGTCTCCCCAATTACGTAATATGGGAACCATTAGCGGCAATATCTGTCAGCGTCCGCGCTGCTGGTATTTCCGGGGAGAATTCAATTGTCTGCGGAAAGGCGGGGATATCTGCTATGCAGTGGATGGTGAAAATAAATACCATTGCATCATTGGAGGCGGTCCCTGCTTCATTGTTCATCCATCTGATACTGCAGTTGCACTGCTGGCATTGGATGCCCAACTGACTATCAGAAGCGGTAAAAAATCCAGAGTCATTCCCATTAAGGATTTTTTTGTACTGCCGGAACAGAATGTCCTGCGCGAAAACATTTTAACTCCCGGTGAAATCGTAGAGGAAATTTTCATTCCCGAGCCCGCCACTGGCTGCCAAAGTGCTTATCTCAAGATGAAAGAGAGAGGCGCCTGGGATTTTGCCATTGTCAGTGTGGCAGCCGTGATTAATAGATCCGGAAA
>MESS01000050.1:24616-27145 GCA_001771055.1 Caldithrix sp. RBG_13_44_9 | reverse complement strand
CTGCCAAAATTGCTTTTGGAGGAGTGGCGCCCATTCCATGGATGGAAACCGTTGTATCAGATCGTTTGAAAAATACCCAAATCACCGAACAGAATATTTCAATGGCAGCCCAGCAGGCATTGAAAGATGCTAATCCGCTGAAACAGAACAGCTATAAACTTATCATGGCCAGAAATTTGACCAAGCGGATATTAACAAACCTGACGGCAGTCTAAGAAGTACCGACAATATTCCATAAAGAAAAAGCATCGGAGAATTTATTTTCTCAACGGTGCTTTTCTTTTGTATTGGATTGAGAATAAATGATCACCTTGTCAATTCCGGGATTGATAAACTGCCGAAATGAATGGCCCATTAAGATAAGACTGGGGATCGATCTGACTTTGTAGAATACACCCGTTATATTTACCTAAGAGCAGCAGCCTGGCACACTCAGCTAAACCGGCAGCGGTGGTAGCCTGAATGGCACGCATGGTTTTCCTGCCAATCTCAACGGGTTTAATCAAAAAATACTTCTCCAAAATTTTCAAGTGTCCCTGGTTATCTTTTCCGGTAACTGATGCATAAATAACCACCTGATCATCCTCCACTGCCGGGATCAGTTCTTCCATCTTTTTTTGCAATCCTTGAACTTTATCCTCGCCATAGGGAATCTGCCGGAGAATGCTTTCAATCCAGTCATAATGTCCGGGATAGCGCAGGGTTTTATAATCCAGACTTCTGGTTTTTCCTACCAGTGATTCTGGCAGATCAGCTGCTCCTCCCGAAGTAAGATCTTCCTCATATTCGGTTCCATGCAAAATAATTTTTGATCGCTCGGTGAGGGATGCTTTTATGACGATCTCATTATTCCTGATAATTTTTGCCGGTTCAACGTATAATGTGGCTACGCCTACCGGACTCCAGGTAAATCCATAAAAATAGGGCGGATAGGCATTCTGAGTAAGAGCCCCTACTTTCAGATTTACCGATTCCACCTGGGTCACTTTAAAATCCTTACAGAACTTCTGAAACAACCCGTTCACCAGTACATTAATAAAGCCAGGGGCTAAACCGGCCTGCAGGATAAATCCTTTATCGGCATTTCGGGCCATCTCCATCACTTCATTGGTCTCCTTGACATACTCGGTGAGGTTAACATAATGAAGTTTATGTTGCAGGGCTAATCTGGCCATTCGCGGAGCCTGATTACCGGGCAGGCAGTCTAAAATAATATCAGCCCGCGAGAGCAGCTCATCAAAGGCTTGGTCACTGTCCTTTTTGGGCATCACAAAATACTCTACCCTTCCGGTGCGATTGGATTCTTTCCTTACCCAATCCCGGGCACTTTTAGCAGCCGACTCATAACGGTCTCCCAGAAAAATATCCGCCTCAAAATCTCCCAGTTCCTGCAGTAATAATCCGGCTGCCCGTCCGATACCTCCGGCTCCGGCAATAACAATAGTAAATTTCTTCATCGGTGTGCTTTCATGTTCTATAGTTATTTAAAAAGAATAGGATTAATTTTTTCTCCGAATCTCGATTCAACCTTATTCCGGATTCACTATTTGATGAGGGGTTGCCAGTCCCCAAAAGTTTCTATATTCACTCCCACCTGCGGATCGGTTTGAAAAGTCTCAAATGAATTGTAATACCAACCGATATACTCCGAATCTCCGCCTCCCTGGGTAGTAATCAGAAAACGATTGGAGAGATGTCCGATGTTCATGGCACGGTCCCGTGCCAGTACTTTATCTCCCCCCTGTGGATCCATCGGGATCCAGCCATAATTGGGTAAATATACCTCTGGCCAGCGATGGAAAACGTCATCAATACTGGCATCATCTCCCCGCACGACAATAGCACCTACATAGCGGGCTGGAATTCCGGCTGCCCGGCATAATGCGATAAAACTAAAAGTATATTCCGAACAGGAACCGGTACCGCGCTGTAAAACAAAAGGAGCAACATTCCAGCCGCCTTCCAGATGGTACTCCAGAGTGTTGCGAACATGGTCGAAAATTTTCCGCGCCATCCAGTAAGGATTTTTTTCTTCCCCTACCACTCTGGCACTTAACTCTTTGATATAAGGATCATCCAACAAGTATTTACTCCCGTCAGCAGTATATAACTTTTTAATTTCCTTGGGAATATCCTGCAAGGTCCCGCATTGATCCGGAAAAATGTAGTAATGAATCTCGGAAATTTCCGCATCAACCACCATGGAGGTCTGGGTTACGGTCGAGACTGCCAGATTTTTATAATTAAACTTTGAAAAATTCTGATTCCATTTATCTGTAACCGGTTGATAATTACCCGGTGTAAATTCCTTTGATAACACTGACTGCTGAGGCATATTTTCCGGAATAGCAAAGAAGACATCCAGATTTCTTAATAATCCGTTTCCGGTGATTTTTACTTCGTGAGTGAGAGTAATTTTAGCTTTCCTGGTATTTTCTAACCGAAATAACTCCTGATCTTTGCGAACGAGTTTATAAATCTGATTAGTCTGATAGTCGAGATTCCATAAATGTTGACCATCCCAGGCCA
>MESS01000050.1:24311-24568 GCA_001771055.1 Caldithrix sp. RBG_13_44_9 | reverse complement strand
CATTCTCAGGATTGAGCATATAAATCTCATCCATCATCCGATCTGAACACCACAAATAGCTGCCATCAAAAGTCAATCCCTGCACCCCACGTGCTGGACCAGTAAAAGTTCGCAAGGCCGTTCCATCACTCAGATCCAGCTTCATGATTTTATTTTCTTTTGCATCAGAGACCCACAGAGTAGTTCCATCCCAGGTCAGTCCCTCCGGATTATCCGATGGGGCATCAATGGTCTGCAATATCAATCCATCCTCCGGG
>MESS01000050.1:24068-24180 GCA_001771055.1 Caldithrix sp. RBG_13_44_9 | reverse complement strand
ATATAACTTATCGGTTTTGTGGTCCGCCACCCACAGATTTTTCCCATCAAAAGTTAAACCGGTGCCATGACTGGCTGGTGCGGGATACTGTTGAACCACTTTCCCGGGATAA
>MESS01000050.1:20927-23998 GCA_001771055.1 Caldithrix sp. RBG_13_44_9 | reverse complement strand
TATCTAAAAGTATTGTCACAGCCATTCACTAATTCGAATGTGAACTTAATTTACGGCTGAGGTGGTTGTTAATCAAATTCAAAAAGTTTATGGATAAGACGATTCCAGCTGGTAAAAAATAAAATCACCAGCGACTAAAATATATAGCAGTAATTAAAATATTGCGGGACAATCGGATCAGGAAGGAGACTTATTGTTTCTGGCTTTCTTCATCCATAAAGCGGCAGGCCTCTAACAACACATTCATGGTTGAGCCTTGAATATTACGTTCCACTTTTTTGTTCACAACCGGTTCGAATTTAAAGATACCTTTTTTCAGCATTACCAGTTGAGTGATGGCTTCTTCTCCCAAAAATTTTTCATCATAAATGGAGTAGATCATTTCGCCATTTTCAAAGATGATCTGGCCCTTTTTATCGGAAGCAATTTCCATAGTACCGCTGCGTTTATTCAGATTCAGAAGCTGGATCATTTCTGCCAGGGAAAGATCCGCCATATTCCCTTCAAACCCTTTCATCTGTGATACTTGTTCGTTTTCAACTGTTTTAACCCGTTTAGCGCGATTGAGCAGCGTCGAAACTTTTTCCAATAACACCTTTCGGTCAACCGGTTTTACTAAATATTCATCTGCTCCGGCCCGGAAGCCCCGGATTTCCATTTCCTGATCGCTTAAACTGGTTAAAAATATAAATGGCACCATGGGAATTTCCGAATTTTCCCGCACCATCCAACAGAATTCTATTCCATCGGTTTGCGGCATCATCACATCAGAAATAACCAGATCGGGTTTAAATTTATTGACAGCCTCAATCCCCTGATCGCCATTTTCTGCTGTCTGAATTTCATAACCTGCTTTTTCCAGACTGATGCTGAGCAGTTTCAGAACATGGGGATTATCATCGACTATTAAGATTTTTTCGGCCATACCATTCTACAATCGATTAGAATTTCGGTTTCTCATTTACCTGCTCAGAATGATTAACAATATACATTGACTGCCTCAGAAACAAATGATTCCTAAGATAATTTAGAATGCCGCAGGGTCTTGTTCCTCCCGCTGGACTTGGCCTGCTGCAGGATTTTCTCAGCCAATTCCAAAGCGGGATCTATTTTTTTAGTGCTCTTTAAATCAACCTCCAGCAATCCGATACTTACCGTCACCCGCTGATAATCTTGCTTCCTTTTGGGTGACAGTTTTTTCAACTCATAAAAATTCTGGTCAAAAAACTGGGTCTGATCTACCGCCGAGCGGATGCGTTCTGCTTCATAATATGCACCGGTTTCATCAGTATTTGGCAATACAATAACAAAGCGATTGGCTTCCAACCGAAATACCACATCGGTATTTCGGGTATTATTCAAAATCACATTGGCAATGCGCATCAGGATATAATCACCGGTTTTTTCACCGAATATCTCATTGATGGTCCTGAATAGATCTACATCGATCAACACCAGTGAGAGTGGAAGTTTATAACGTTTAGCGCGGGAAAATTCTTCCTGTACCCGCTTTTGGAAAAAATGTTTATTATAAAGACCGGTTAAGGGATCAGTTATCTGGCCGGCTTCAAGTTCAAACGTTTTTTTCTGTAACTTTTCGATTTCTTGCAAAGCATTGGATTTTTCTTGAATCAGATATTTATTATCTTTTCGTAAATTCTCAACCAGATTCTTCTTATGCAAGATCGATTTTACCCGGGCAATCAGTTCTTTGGCGTTAAAAGGTTTCAGGATGTAGTCATCCGCTCCCATTTCCAAACCCATGATCCGGTGTTCATCTTCTACATAGTTGGCGGAGAGAAAAATGATGGGGATATCTCTGGTTTTAGTGTCACTTTTCAAAATCTTACAGGCCTCAAAACCATTCATCACCGGCATCAGGGCATCTAACAGAATGATATCGGGTGCCTCCTTAGCTGCGGTCTGAATTCCTTCCTGACCGTTCGCAGCCCGGCATACTTCAAATTCATAAAACCGAAACAGGTGGTCAAGCGTATCAAGCATATCTTCGTTATCATCAACAATCAGCACTTTTGCCATATTCTTCTTTAGCCCGGGTTTGAAATGAGAAAATGGATAGCTGACTTACAATCAACCATCCTCGCCGTAACCGAATTATTTCATCCATTCCGCCTGCTGAAGTAATCTCCAGCGAAACAGCAATTTATATTAATTCTTCGTATTTAGATTTGTCAAGCAGTATGGAAATCTCGCTTTTATTGCTCACTTTAATTTTAACCAGCCATCCCTCACCATAAGGATCTTTATTAATTACTTCCGGCTGGTCTGACAGGGTATGATTGATTTCAATAATTTCGCCACTCAATGGAGCAAAGAGGTCCGAAACAGCTTTTACTGCTTCGATAGTTCCAAAACTGTCGGCTTGCTTGGTCTTTTTACCCACTTCCGGAAGTTCAACATAGACGATATCACCCAGTTCGCTCTGGGCATAGTCAGTGATTCCAACAGTGGCCACATCGCCTTCGATACGGGCCCATTCATGATCCTTAGTGTACTTCAATTCTGCAGGAATGTGCATAGTTACCTCCAATCAGATTTCAATGAGTTCTTTGCGGTATATTTTTTCAATAAAATGAGTATCAAAATTTCCGGAAAGAAATTCCGGGGTCATGATGACATATTTATGAAATGGGATGGTCGTTTTGATACCTTCCACCACAAATTCATCCAGCGCTCTCCTCAGACGGCTGATGGCTTCCTCCCGGTCCCTTCCCCAGACAATCAGTTTGGCAATCAAAGAATCATAGAAAGGCGGAATGCGGTAACCGGCATATATATGAGTGTCCACCCGAGTACCCGGCCCGCCAGGCTGATAAAACGAAGTGACTTCACCAGGAGAAGGGATAAAGTTATTTGCCGGATCCTCTGCATTAATACGGCACTCAATAGAGTGTCCATTGGCTTTCAGTTGATTCTGTTTGATTTTTAGATGTTCTCCGGCCGCTACTAAAAGCTGTTCTTTAATCAGATCAACATTATAAACCATTTCGGTTACTGGATGCTCGACCTGGATCCTGGTGTTCATTTCCATAAAATAAAAATTCAGTTTT
>MESS01000050.1:20533-20749 GCA_001771055.1 Caldithrix sp. RBG_13_44_9 | reverse complement strand
TATTTCCATGCTGGTCACCCAGCAGTTGTATCTCAATGTGCCGTGGACTTTCAATATATTTCTCTATATAAAGGTCCGGATTACCAAAGGAGGCTTCCGCTTCTGCCCGGGCCATCATGAAGCTGTTTTCCAATCCTTTTTCTTCTCGAACAATTCGCATCCCTTTTCCCCCGCCGCCGGCCACCGCTTTCAATATAACCGGATAGCCCATCTCCC
>MESS01000050.1:19256-20517 GCA_001771055.1 Caldithrix sp. RBG_13_44_9 | reverse complement strand
CTCTTCATCCGTTTTGATCACTCCAGTGCTTCCGGGAATTACCGGTACCCCCGCTTCAGTCATAGATTTTTTCGCTTCCGATTTGTCACCCATCCGCCGGATAACTTCGGGTGAGGGTCCGATAAAAACAATCTTACAGGAATTACACATTTCGGCGAAATCAGCATTTTCTGCCAAAAATCCATAGCCAGGGTGGATTGCATCCGCTCCGGTAATTTCTGCCGCCGAAATAATCCGGCTGGAATTCAAATAACTTTGAGAACTGGTAGGTGGGCCAATACAAACGGCCTCGTCAGCGAAAACCGTGTGAAGGGCATTTTCATCCTGAGTGGAGTAAACAGCAACCGTTTTCACTCCCAGCTCTTTGCAGGCACGGATAACCCGGATTGCAATTTCACCTCGATTGGCAATGAGTACTTTTTTGAACAACTGGCATTCCCCTTTCCGGCGCTTAATCTTTCTCGATCAGAAACAGTACCTGGTTATATTCCACCGGCTGGGAATTCTCCACTAAAATTTTACGGATGGTGCCATTCACTTCGGATTGTATCTCGTTCATCAGTTTCATGGCCTCAATGATGCAGAGGGTCTGTCCTACCTTTACGTGGTCACCAATTTCTACATACGCATCTGCATCGGGGGCCGGGGAACGATAAAAGGTCCCTACCATTGGTGAGGACGCTTTTTCTAATTTTTCCTCGGCAGCCGCTGCCTGTGCAAGCGGTATGGTGGGGGCGGGAGATCCCTGCACCAATACTTGCGGCGGGATGCTCTGAGGAATACCGGTCACGTCCATCTGAGTGAATACTGGAGGCTGCTTCATACTGCTATTTTTCGAAATTCGGATCTTGCTCCCTTCCTCTACGATTTCGATTTCTCCGATATCGCTCTTTTCAACAACTTTAATAAGCTGTTTGATTTCACTGAATTTCATCTATCCTCCAGAGGTTTAGGGTTCAATTTTAAAATTTAAAGGTTCATCCAATTTTATGCAAGATTTATTTTCCCTGCTGTCCATATAAGCCCATATCAATAATAAACTTCCTTACTATTTCCGGAACCAGATACCGTATCGATCGACCTTCCCGGCAACGCTGCCGGATGAGTGAGGAAGATATCTCCAGCAAAGGGACATGGATAAATTGAATATAAGGTAAAAAGTTTTCTGCCTCTTTGTTAGGCTGGAAACCCGGGCGACCAAAAGCGATAACTTTACTTTTTTCAAGGATCTGCATCGGTTCCTTCCAGTGGTATAGCTCAT
>MESS01000050.1:15658-19197 GCA_001771055.1 Caldithrix sp. RBG_13_44_9 | reverse complement strand
CGCAGATATTCAGCGATAACCAGATGTCCATTATGGATGGGATCAAAAGTCCCACCTAAAATACCTATTTCCCTCTTGGCCATCAATCTATCTGTTCGGGTAAGTTGATTATCCGATTCATTTTTTATCCTGAATTTCAGAAATTCGTCCCCGGGCGGCTCTGTGGTATCTGCTCTTGGGATATTTTTCCACTAAGGCGGTAAAATTGGTTAAAGCTTCCTCATATTCTTTTAATTTAAACAAACATTCTGCTTTCCAGTACAGCCCAGGTTCAGCCAGGGGAGTATCATAGTATTTATCCAGCAGGATACTATAATAGATGATCGCCGAATCATAAATTCCCATTTTGCGGTACACATCGCCACCCATCAATTGTTTCCGGGCCAGTTTGGTGCGAAGTTCATATAATCTCTGTTCGGCCTTCTCACGAAATTGGCTCTCAGGATAGGCCTCAATAAAATTCTGAAACTGCCGTATGGCTTTCAAAGTGTATTCTTGATCTAATTCTGACCTTTGCGAAAGATTATAATAACTTAATCCCATTTTATAAAATGCTTCTTCCACAAAAGCACTTTCCGGGTAATCATTTATCACTTTCTGATATTCTGCACCGGCAATGAGATATTCATCGTTCAGGAAATGGGACTCAGCCAGAAAAAACTGGGCATCATCCACTACCGGATTTCCACTGAATTTCAAGGTAATAACAGTAAACTCGGTGATGGCGTCTACATATTTTTTACGATCGAACAGACTTTTGGCATATTCAAAATAAGCTTCGGCTGATAGGGCTTCCTTCTGAATCTTCTTTCCGCAACTGCTGAAAATTATCGCTAATAATGTAATAGCTAATCCAAATCTGAAAAATTTATAATCCATTACGAACCACTCCTTAAGGAAAAAAAGAGGTATATTACACCTGCAGTGGCAATAGTGATGATGGCCGGTTCAATTAATTTGTTCACGATTCCCGATTCGATTTTTTGTCCCTCGCTGAATGAAAAAAAATTATTTTCTACCTGGTCAATCTGCGACTTTGAAAGAACATTTTTTTGTTCATTCCTTTTACTATAAGTATACAGAATAGATTCTCGGTTATTTTTTATATAGAAAGTTAACAGGGTTTCTATGCTTCTCTGGTATTTGCTGACCCGCAACCACAGATCACGGTCGATCCCGCGATAAACTATCTCTGATTTCAGATCTTCGATCACAATCGTCAAGGCAACCTGGCTGGTATCAACATCGGCCCCCAGCCAATAGTTCTTACTCAATAATTCTTTCCGTAATTGTTGAACCAGCCAATCGCTAAATTCAGAACTACTTTTCGATTCAATCATTATCCTGACCGGTGCAGTTGCCAGAGAATCCACCGCGTTTAAAACAGGCTGGGAGACCATACCCTGCAGAAGATCTAAATTAGAAGGTATTTGACCCCATAGGGACCAAACCAAAAAGAGAATGACAATGTATTGAATTTTGAAAAATAATTGCATATCCAATTATTTTTTTAAGTATTTAAGGATAAAAAGCGATATAAACGACAAACCGGAAATAATCAACGACATTATTCCGAACCACTCACCATGTTGAGTGTAAAATGTTTTGGTCGTACCGATCGGGATGACGGCTGTCAAATTGGCATGGGTGTTTAAATCAGCCTTGGTCAGTACCCGACCCACCGGATCGATAAAACCGGAAATCCCGGTATTTGCGCAGCGAATGATACTTACCCTATTCTCGATTGCCCGCAGAACGGCATAACGGGCATGCTGATAAGGCCCGCTGGTCAGTCCAAACCAGCCATCATTGGTAATAATAGTCAGTAAATTGGCTCCTTTATCAATAAACTTGCGAACAATATGCGGAAAAACCGATTCATAGCATATGATGGCAGACAAATGTACCTGAAAGGTTGAATCGATTACGGGAAAATTATTTTGCAAGTGTTGTTCCCGGTAGTTCCCGCTTCGAAATGGAATTTTAAAATTAAATAGAGAATATTCATCTCCCGGAAAAAAATCACCTCCACCTACCTCCACTTTTCTGAGCACCGGGAAATATTTTTTAAAGGGGATAGTTTCGGAACCGGGTACCAGGGCCATCTTGTAATAAGATTCAAAAGAAAACTGACCAGGCCGGAAGAAAAAGGCGGCATTGTAGATAAAGACATCACTTTTATCGGCATTGTATTGGTAATCCGGAGTGCCGGTCAATAAATGAATTTTTTGAGAATCCAGGAAGGTAACAATTTCCTCTATTTCTGTGAGATGAGTCCGTAAATAAAAAGGTGTAGCTGTTTCCGGCCAGACAATCAGATCTGGTTTCACCAACGCCAGTTGCCGGCTGTCCTGCATCAGCATCCTGAAGGCTCCCTCCTGAAACTCCGGATCCCATTTCTGATAGGGATCAACATTGGGTTGCACCAGACCGGCTTTCAGAACCGGCATTTGTTTTTCATCCAGTTGCTTGATCCTGATTTCGCCGTAAATCCACAGCAGAATAACAGGCAGAAGAATTAGACTTAACCATTGGTAATTCATTAATTTTTTGGACTTCATCCAGAAATATATAATCTCTGCCTGGACAACGATGAGTAATGATATGAAAAGATAACCAGTTATTTCTACAATTTGGATCAAAGGGAGATAATAGGTCTGAGTATAAGCCAGGGTCAGCCAATTAAACCGCAGGTCCGAGAACAACCGTAAATATTCGCTGGTCACCCAAATAACCGGAAAGGCAAACCATACCAATTTCCGACTTTTATCTCGTAACCAGCAGAATATCCAACCCAGAAAGGCATAGTGCAGGGAATTCACACTGATGGCCAGAATGGATCCAACCAGTGTGCTGGCAGCGATCCAGAAAAGAGTCATGGAGCCCCAGATCAGTCCCAGCCAGTATCCTAACCGGAAACCCTCTCTGGGATTGCTCTCACTGATAAATTGAATAAACAGTGCCAAAGCAATGGGGGCTAAAAATCCCAAAGGAAAGGGAGGATAACTCAAAGTCAGTAAAACAGCGAAGCACAAGATATATTTTATTTCTCTGCGATCCATGAAGAAGCTTTTTATTTTAATTAAAAACAGCAGGACAGTAAAAATAGATCATTATTTAAAAATTATTTCTCGATTCGTTGTGACAGACTGGTATATAGCATCAACCATCCGGAAAATTTGAGTTGAGTCTTCAATAGAGGATTCCAAACGGTCCACTCTGCCGGTCAGGTAATCGATGAAGTGATGGACCTCATTCTGATAGCCCAGCTTGAAATTAGCGATTTTTGTTTCCTTGATTTCAGGAGTGATATTCATGATTTGTCCATGCATGATCTTCTGCATTTTTAACGGATTCAAATTCCCAATTCCTTTCTCTCCCACCATTTCCAAATAGAAGTGATCTTCGGTGATGGGAAAATCCCAGCAGACTTCCAGAGACAGGGAAATGGAATTTACAAAGTTGATACAAACCACGCAGAAATCCTCTACCGCAAAATTAGGATTAATGTGATAAGCAAAGGACTTTACACTTTTAGG
>MESS01000050.1:12347-15586 GCA_001771055.1 Caldithrix sp. RBG_13_44_9 | reverse complement strand
AGATACATTTTTTTGAAAGAGCCAGGGTTGTTTAATCGACTGATGAATGGCGTGGAGCCAACCGGCCTTAATGAAAAAGAGTTTTCCCAATTCATTGGCCTGAATGAACTTATGCAAGGCCTGTACATCGGTGCGAAAACGATTCTGCATCCCGATCATAACGGTTTTCCGGGCCTGCTTGGCTTTTTTGCGAATCCTTTCCACCTCCTGCTGATTCCTGGCGGCAGGTTTTTCAATAAAAACATGCACTCCGTATTCCAGTGCCAGCAGGCTCATCGGCAGGTGCAGGCTATTGGGGGTCAAAATAAATATGACATCCAGATCCGCTTTATTCAGCATATCATCGATATCTTCATAAACCTGGGGAATATCAAATTTATCAGCCAGGATTGCAACTTTAGAGGAATCCAAATCACAAAGAGCTTGCAGATTCACATCGGGATGTTTTTTCAAAATCGGGATATGTATCACTTGTGCAATACCTCCGCACCCCACCACACCCACTCTCAGTGGAATTCCCATTTTTCGACTCATCTGACCTTTACCCCTTCGATTTTTCTTGATCTAAATAGGTTTGTAGGATATCCTGCGCCGCCAGTTGATCAATATACTCACGGCTTCGGCTGGGTTTCTTCCCGAGCAGGTGCAAAACCTGTTCGGCCCGTGAAGTGGAAAATCTTTCATCAAAAAGTATAACTGGAACCGGGAGTTGGGCCGTTAGTTTTCCGGCAATATTTCTAACTTCCCGGGTTTTTTCTGAATCCTGGCCTTGTAAATTAAGGGGAAGTCCCAGAATAATTTTGACGACCTGATACTCCTCAATTATTTGTCGCAGTTCACTGATCAATTTCGCTATGGAGGTAAAATTAAGTGTTTTTAATTTCTGGGCAATAGTGAAGGTCGGATCACTGATCGCCAATCCGCATCTTTTACTTCCATAATCAATTGCCAGATATCTTGCCATAAGTCCACCCACAAAAAAACCGCTCTCAGAAAATTAAGAGCGGTAATTTAATTAAAATAAAAAAATTATGTCAATCGTTTTTCTATTTCCAGCTCAGGATTTAGTTTTTCTTTAGGGGTTGTTTAAGGATATCTTTCAATAGTTTTCCCGGTTTAAAATGAGTTTTTCGACGGGCAGGGACATAAATGATGTCACCGGTACGTGGATTGCGGGCTTTAGGTTTAGGTTTGGTTTCTTTGATCTCAAAAACACCAAAATCACGGATTTCAATGCGGATCTCAGGATTGGCTTCACTTAAAATTTCCCGCAGGGCTTCAAAGACAGCGTTGACAAAATCTTCGGTAATGTATATTTTCTGTCCCATTTTCTTTGCTACTCGCTTCGATACTTCTTTTTTAGTCACAGTCTTCATGTTTAAACCCTTTATTAACTAATATCAGTATTAACCTATTAATTTTCTAAAATTTAATCGCTTAATATTTACTTTGCAAGAAAAAAAATGTTAAATCAATGAATATTAATTATTAAGGCGACTTATTATATCCAGTTCGGTTTTTTGTTCAACGGTTGTTTTCTGTACCTCATCTTTGACGATGATCTCAAATTCATATTTTCCGGATTCAAGATTTTTAATATCAACGGACTGAATAACAAAATCTGAAGTATTTGTTCCAGAATATTCATTTACCACACTGATTCTCTTTTTTTTGGAAAATAGACTTCCCCACAATCCACCATTTTCCTCTTTAGTTAAACTGCTTTCCACAGTATAATGAACCTGGCCGTCAACATTTTTTGAAAGATTATATATTTCAAAATAGGCCACCAGAGTATCACTGTCTTCAAAAATATGGTGGAAGTTTGGATAAATGGTCAGATTATTACGTACCAATTGTTCCGGTTGACCTACGGGAATAATTTTACTGGCCAAAACCAGATCAGAAGTCAGCAGGGTGGTATCATTGTAAGTCGGCGTCGTGACTTCCCGGCGGTCCACAAAATTTTTATTTAAAGA
This sequence comes from Caldithrix sp. RBG_13_44_9, assembly GCA_001771055.1. GTDB lineage: Bacteria > Calditrichota > Calditrichia > RBG-13-44-9 > RBG-13-44-9 > RQOF01. The sequence goes on along the minus strand of MESS01000050.1, from coordinate 13,607 downwards.
ATGATTAAGAATTTCAAAGGAATAGGACAGATTAACGGAATCGGGATAAAAACTGAAATTGCGCACCAGATAATTTTCCTCAGAATAGAATGAGAGGTTATTCATATCACCTTCAAAATCGACCAGGAATTGATTCACCGGCACTTTGTCATCATTCAGTATAAAGAGTCCAGCCGAAATTTTCTGAACTGAATGATATATTATATCTTCTACCGGAATGGCAAAAGTCAAATAACCGATGGTCTGTTTTTGTTCTTTAAAAAAATTCATTTGATAGGGGGCAAAAAAATTACCTCCGGCCAGATTGAAATCAAACCGATCCGGCAGTGAGGCAAAAATATTTTCCGCCACCAGAGTGTAATTTACGAAGGTACGTTCTTTGAAGGTTGATCTGGGATTCAAACTGGGCTCTGTGAATTGATATAGACCGTTCCAGAATTCATCGGAAAAAGCCAGCTGAAATTGCGGATAGATCCAGATCTGCATGGGAGGATAGATGGCGCTGAATTCCATCGATCTGCCATATTCAACCACCGTCAGCGGCCGGCCATAGCGAATATATGTTTTACCACGATCAGTTTTCCAGCCTTCAATTTTCAGTTTTGGTACACTGAATGCCAAATTAGCATAGGCAAACCTGCCATAGTGTTCCAGTATCCGTTCATTTTCTGCGGTTAAAAACATGGGATCCTTGGCAGTCCAAAAAGCACTGATCTGTTCAGTTGAATTGAGCTCTTTTGAATTTTTTACCAAGTATTCCGGATTCAACAGTTGTTGGTTTTCTTCGACCGACATCTTGTCTAAAGCCGTCATAAAAGACTGACAGGCCTCCCGGTATTGCCGCTTGGCCAGATTGACCAGACCTAAAAACAAATTAACATCCCGGTCATCCGGAAAATAGGCCTTCATCTCCTGGAACAGGGTAGCCATCAGATTATATTCCTCAAGTTCATAATATAATCCCCCCAGGACATAGGCCGCATCACGGTTGTCAGGATCCAGCCGTAGAGCCTTCCTTAAATAACTCACTGCAAAATCATAGTCGTCCAGGGCAAAACTGCGATAGGAAAGGGCTATTTCAGTATCAGTATAGCGGTTGTAGTACCTGCGCACTTCATGGGAATAATCCAGGCCCAGCTCCACCAGAGCTTCAACCATCTCATCATCATTTTCCAGAGCCTTTAAAAAATATTTCCGGGCCGATCGCCGAATGTCCTGCTCTTTGTATAATATTCCCAAGGCGTAATTCGAAAATGCATC
>MESS01000050.1:9517-12338 GCA_001771055.1 Caldithrix sp. RBG_13_44_9 | reverse complement strand
GCGGTGGGCATTTTTCTCGATCAATACTTTGCCTTGCAGAATATCCTCAATTTTGCCGCCATGAAGGAGTGTGAGTCCCCTTAAAATATTGACACTAGGCTGCTCAGGATAATCTTTTAAAAGCGTTTCGAGCTTGGCATTGAGATCGGAAAATTCTCCATTAAAATAGTCCTGCTTGGCAGATTCCAGCAGTAATTCCTGTCCAACAGCCAGGTAAGTTAAGCCCACAAACTGGAATATCAGCCAAATGATCCAGATGGATCTTTTGCCACCGTACCCGGTCATAGTTCGCCAGTATCAGTAACTATTTTTTTGAGTTCATTTAATTTAACCAGCGCCTCAAGGGGCGTCAGGTTCTCAATATTTACTTTTTTCAGTTCTTCTTCGACTGCCGATTTTTTTAAATACTCAAAAATATTCAGTTGATTCCGGTCAGCATCAACCCCAGATCGTCGATTGGCCAGCCGGGGGATATGATTGGTCGCAAGTTCATTCGTTTCCAGATTAAAAAGAACTTCTCTGGCCCGTTCGATGACTTCCCGCGGCAAGCCGGCCATTTGTGCCACATGTATGCCATAGCTGTTATCAATTCCGCCTCTTTCTATCTTGCGCAGAAAAATGACTGAATCTTCAATTTCCTTTACGGTCACCCGGTAATTCTTTATTCTGGGATAGAGCATTTCCAGTTCAGTGAGTTCATGATAGTGAGTGGCAAATAAAGTTTTGGCGGCCACCCGCTTCTCATTGTGCAGAAATTCGGTGACAGCCCAGGCGATGGATAAACCATCATAGGTGGAAGTGCCACGGCCAATCTCATCCAGGATAATCAGACTGCGAGGAGAGGTATTATTCAAAATATTGGCCGTTTCCAACATCTCCACCAAAAAGGTACTTTCTCCAAATGCCAGATTATCGGAGGCACCCACCCGGGTAAAAATACGGTCCACAATCCCTAACTGCGCTTCGCGGGCAGGGATATAACTGCCGCATTGGGCCATCAGACAAATCAATCCTACTTGCCGCAAATAAGTGGATTTACCAGCCATATTCGGGCCGGTTAAGATCATTACCTGGGTGCTTTGATTATCCAATTCGGTATCATTCTCGATGAACGCCTGATCAGCTGGCAGTAATTTTTCTACCACCGGATGCCGCCCCTGCCGGATAATGATCCGATCACTCTCCTCCATCTGCGGTTTCACGTATTTGTTCTGGACAGCGACTGCTGCCAGATTTGACAGGCAATCCAGCTCAGCCAGCAGCTCGGCATTATGCAAAATAATGTCTCCGAATCCGCTGACCTTATTCCGGATATCCTGGAAAAGGCGGTACTCTAAATCGAATATTTTCTCTTCTGCCCCCAGAATCTTTTCTTCATATTCCTTCAGTTCCGGAGTAATGTATCGTTCTCCATTGACCAGGGTTTGCTTCCGGATAAAATAAGCAGGCACTTTCGCCTGATGACTTTTCGTCACTTCAAAATAGTAGCCGAAAATCCGGTTATAGCCCAGCTTAAGGGTTGATATCTGGGATTTTTCCCGCTCCTCCTGTTGGATTTTTACCAGCCAATTCTTGCCTTCCCGGGTGATGGTGCGCAGCTCATCCAGCTCGGAATTGAAACTGTCTCGAATGATTCCACCTTCGGTGAGACTCAAGGGAGGGTTGGGGATGATTGCTTTTTCAAGTAGATCGAGTATTTCTGTCAGAACCTGTAAACCATCAACATATGGCAAAAGCACCGCTTCACTCTGGGATGATAACAAATCTTGCAAGGGCCGGATAAGGTTCAAAGAATTTTTCAGAGCGATCAGGTCGCGGGGGGTAGCCCGTCCGGTGGAAATGCGGCTCATCAGCCTTTCCAGATCAGATACCTCACTCAGGATCGAACGTATCTTTTTACCCACTGCAGGTTGCCGGTAGAAAGCCTCTACTCTGTCCAGTCTTTGTTGGATCTGGGCAAGCCGGATCAGCGGATGCAATATCCAGCGTTTCAGTAACCGACCTCCCATGGGAGTGACGGTACTGTCCAGAACTGAAATCAGGGTGCCCTCCGGACGGCCACCCAGAATACTGCTGCTGATCTCCAGATTCCGCCGGGTAGTATTATCCAGCACCATATAATCTTCCAATGGCAAAAAGGAGATCTTGGAAAGGTGTGAAATTTTATTCTGATAATTTTCTTTCAGATAGTACAAAATGGCCCCCGCCGCAGAAACCCCGGCAGTCAGTTCATCAATCCCAAAACCCTTTAAATTGGGAGTTCGAAAATGATCGGTCAGACTTTCATAACCATAAGTCCGCTGAAAGATCCAATCGTCCAATCGAGTAATGAGGGCGTTAATTTTCTGATGGAATAAACGAGTCAGACTTTCCAGATCTTTACTGGAAACCAAAATTTCCTTCGGGACGATTTGCTGCAGATAATCCAGCATTCGTTCCAGCGAGGTTTCACTGAGGTAATACTCACCAGTGGAAATATCGCAATAGCTGAGACCGGCGGTTTTCCCGTCTACATAAACCGCAGCCAGGTAATTATTGCTCTTCCGGTCTAAAATTTTATCTGACAGGGTGGTCCCAGGCGTAACAACTTCGATAACTTCCCGTTTAACCACTGTTTTTGCCAACTTAGGATCTTCTACCTGCTCGCAAATGGCAACCTTATTTCCAGCTTCAATCAGTTTAGGCAGATAGGCATCCAGAGCGTGATATGGAAATCCAGCCAGAGGGACGTCTGCCGATTTGCCATGGGAACGTTTGGTTAAGGCGATGCCCAGAATTTTACTGATCAGCCTGGCATCTTCATAGAAGGTTTCATAAAAAT
>MESS01000050.1:6374-9508 GCA_001771055.1 Caldithrix sp. RBG_13_44_9 | reverse complement strand
GATACAGCAAAATCTTATCATGATGTTTTGCCTTAATCGCCAGGTATTGGTCCATTAAGGGGGTAGATGGTAGACTTTTTTTTGTCATTTACTGCATCGCTCAGTTATCAATTCATACTTTTACGAGGTTAAAATAAGGATGATTCAGGTGATTTTCAAATAAAGAAACAAGGAAGGCAGGAATCTGCCAGTAACATTCCACAGTCAGAAAGGAAATACCGTTTATTTCAGGATTTTGTCAATTGATGGTTCAATAGGTAAGGTAAAAAAGAAAGTGCTGCCTTTACTTTTTTCACTTTCCACCCAGATTTCTCCGCCATGCAGATTAACAATTTCTTTGCAGATCGCCAGGCCAAGACCGGTTCCGGAAGATTTGGAAGCCATTTCTGAATCAAGCTGTTCATACTTTTCAAAGACGGTCTGTAACTTATCGGCGGAAATCCCTGCTCCTATATCCTTCACGCCCACCCGGGCAAATAATTTTTCCTCACCTTTAATCTGTTTGGGGAAGAGATCGGTCTGAATACTGATTTTGCCGCTTTCCGGCGAATATTTTACGGCATTGCTCAGCAGATTATTCAACACCTGCTCAATCCGCAATCCGTCAAAATACAGCAGTGGCAGATTGGAGTTGAGCCGGGTTTCCAGGACAATCTTTTTATTTTTTACCAGGACGCGGTGATTCTCAACGATCCTTTCGATCACTGAATTTATTTCCCCGATCTTCGGTTCGATCCCAAATTTGCCTACTTCCAGTTTCGAGGCCACCAGAAAATTGTCCACCAGATTGAGAACCTTTTTGACATTCTCTTTGGCAATATCCAGTAATTCTTCCTGTTCGACATTGATCTCTCCCACCACCCGGGTTCGAATAAGCTCTATGAATCCCTGAATCACATTTAAAGGAGAGCGCAGGTCATGAACGATCATGGAATTAAAATCGGCTTTCAATCTTTCCAGCTTCTTGATTACCCGCAAATCATTCAATACCAGGAAGTATCCTTTGCTACCCTTCTGCTGAATGAAAGGAAAGGTATAGGTTGAAACCGGAATCACTTCGCCGGTGGCAGCGATCAATTCTAGTTCAGTATTTTCAATCTCTTTCTTTTTCCGTTCTTTCGGATGCATAACCTGTTCGGCAAATTCGGTCAATTTATTTTTACTTTCCTCAGAAAAATAGCTGCTGAGAGATTGCCGCAGCAGAAGTTTTTTAGAAAACCCGACTAATTTTTCAAATGCCGGATTCACATAAATAATCTTGCCGTCCGGAGAGCAGGTCACCAGTCCCAGAGTCATGGTTTCTGCCAGGGCGCGGTAACGTTCCTCTGAAATTTGCAGATTTTCATACAGAGAAGCGTTTTCGATGGCCACTGCTGCCTGATTGGCATAATACTCCAGCGAAATTATTTTATCGTCATTTGGCTTAATGCGATCGACCGGATCTCTGACCACTAAAAATCCCAGGCGATGCTGGCGCGATTCAATCGGGATAAGCAGCAGATCCAGGTTTCTCCACTCAGTGACTACCAGGTCGAGTGCCCCTTTTTCCCCGACTTCAATATCAAGAGGATGGGAATCATAGAAATAAGAATGGCTGATCTTGCGGCAATTCAGGAGAAATTTATCCAGGACTTCAAATTCCGCCATCGTCTTGAACTTGAATGGCAGATCCTCCGCTTTATCGAATCCCACTCTGGTGATGGTTTTATAATGTTTCTGAAAATCATCACTTCTCAGCACCGCAATATCATTCCATCCCAGGGTTTTGCGAATACTTTTGGTGATCCGGTCAAGGATATCTTCCAGATTTAATTCCAGTTTGATTTCATTGCCTAATTCAAATATTCGGGCCAATTGTTTGAATTTGTAATTGGCTTCCTTCACCACATAAGTATCTTCCAAAACTTTCGTCAGACGATCGGTCAAAAATGATAATTGATTAACATCCCAGGAATTATAGGCCGATTTTCCTGCACCCCGGCTGATAATAAAGACCCCGATCTGTTCATTCTGAATCCTTACCGGTACCAGTAAAATATTCTGACATCCCAGTTTTTTAAAAATCTCCAGGGTTGATTCAGTAAAATGGGAATTTTCAAGAACATTCTCGATATTGGCTATTTTATTGTCAGTAATGATCTGGTTGAAACTGGTATCTTTGGAAAGAAACAACATGGTCTTTTCCAGAGATTTCCAGGAGGCTTTTTCTTCGGTGGCATAACTGAATTTGGGGAAGAGAAAGCCAAAGCCGCGGTTGAGCTGCCAGAAGATGGTATGTTCGGATTTGGTTACACTGTTAATTTTTTTGCAGGCCAGCTGAAGAATGGCATCTTCAGAAAAACGGTTTGAGATCAGTTGTTCAGTGAAATCATCCTTCTGGTCTCCCCGCTTTTCCAACAGCAGAAAATTATAGAGTTTTAATCCGATCAAATCATTCACTTCATTCAGGAAAGAGGTACCAATTTTCCCTTTTCTCAGGAGATTAACCTGACCCACCACCATTCCCCCCAGGGTTAACTGGTTAAGAATGATCGGGAAAAAATAAATCTGTTTAACACCCCAGCCCCATTCCTGCAATTTTTTAAAGAGATTTGGATCCTCAGAAGCTGTCACCTGAAAAACCCGGGGTTGCTTGATCCAGACCGAGGCTAATTTTTCCAGGTTAGGAGTGATGACTGCACTGCTGCGGTGATGCGGAGGAATAAATTGAGTGAAATTTTTGATCTGATTCAATTCCGGGTCACTGGAAAATATGGCCAGGTAATCGTAAGGCAGGATCTTTGGTAAAAAGTTTATTAGTCGCTCAAAAAGCGAAGGAATACTTTGTTCCTTATTAATGATTTTCGCACAGCGGAATAAATTTTCAGAAAATTCGCGGCTGCTGAACTGCTCTAAATCGGTTTTTTCTCTCTTCAGTATGGACTTAATATTATGGGCGATAATTTCCGGATTGCTGTCTTCAGAAAAGACCAGCCACTTATTTTGTTCAATAAGTTTATTTAAGCGGCTTAACGGAATTTTACTGGAGAGAATAAATATGACCCCGATATCCTGCAAAACAGGAGACTTGAAAAAGGGCAGCAATTTTTCAGTTAATAATATTTCCGAGGCAATATGGACAATGAATAAATGCG
>MESS01000050.1:3866-6361 GCA_001771055.1 Caldithrix sp. RBG_13_44_9 | reverse complement strand
GACAAACTCCTCGATCTCTGGCAGATCCGGGAAGTAAAACATCTCTAAATCTTCATAGAGAACATTTTGCTGCAAATAGGAGAACAGATCCCGGGTGGGTGAATGGATAACAATTTTGAGTAATTTATCTTCGACCATTTCGATTAAAATATTTTATTAAATATATTAAAGGAAATCACCAGATTCAATGAGTATGATTCGAATTAAACAGAATTCATACGATAGACCTGATACAGACCTTCCAGCACCAGATGGGGAAAATATTCCTCAATATAGCGAGTCCTGGGTTGAATGATCCGCCCCAGACCACCGGTAGCAATAATCCGCGGCTTCTCCCCTAATTCGTTGATGATCTCTTCCAGCAGTCCATCCACGAGCTTTATGGTACCCAACATGATCCCGGATTGCATACTCTGTTCGGTAGTCTGTCCAATCACCTTTTCCGGAAAATTCAAAGAAATTTTTGGCAGTTTGGCCGCCCGCTGATAGAGGGCCCAGGCCGTCGTTTCAATGCCGGGAGAAATAATTCCCCCCAGATATTCAGCTTTGCTATTCACCACGTCAAAGGTGGTAGCCGTTCCAAGATCTACTACCACTACCGCCTGATGATAGCGGTGATAAGAGGCAACCGCATTACATATCCGGTCTGCTCCTACCATGGCTGGATCGGAGTAGAGAATTTTTAAACCCAATTTTAGTTCATGGCTCACCACCACCGGTTTGATCCCCCAATATTTGTCACACATTTTTTCGAAGATAAAGGTTTTGTTGGGAACTACTGAAGCCAGACCCACACCTTGAAGATCTTGCATTCTCAATTCTGAAATTCTAAAAAAATAATCCAGATAATTCATGTATTCATCTTCAGTGCGGTCAGTACCAGAGGCCACTCGCCAACTTTTAAAGAGCTGTTCATTACGGAATACCCCAATTTCAATCTGGGTATTACCGATATCAATCGTCAATATCATGGATGTTCCACCTTATTGATTGTCCAAAGATCCCCGGAAGTGATTTCCTTAACCTGACCGCCAACTTCCAAGATTAAATGACCCGATGAGTTAATGCCTTTCAGGATGCCAACGATTTCATTTGCGGCCAGCTTGATTTTTATTTTTTTATTTTTCGAAAGCAGATATTTTTCATAGCGGGTAATTACATTTTGAAATTGAATCCGTTCTGCCTGGTTATACTCCAGGTAATAATATTCCAAGAATTGTTTGAGGAGCTCTGTCAGATCCCAATTTTTAGCGGTGACCATTTTCAAAGAAATTGCCGATTCCTGTAAGTCAGGAGGAAAATCATCGCGGGATTGATGAACATTTATACCGATTCCAGCAACTACATATTCTACCCTCTTTGAACTGAATGCGCTTTCAAAAAGTAATCCGACCATCTTCCTTTTATCTACCAGGATATCGTTAGGCCACTTCAGTTCCACCGCATATTCCTTTCCGATACTACTGCTCCGGATAATTCCCTCCAAAAAATCCCGCAGAATAATAGCTGTGGTTAAATTTAATAAATTTATTTTTTTAGTTTCAATTCTGGGTCTGAAAATCACCGAGAACCACAACCCGGCACCAGCCTGACTGATCCACTGCCGCTGGAAGCGTCCTTTACCTGCAGTCTGTTCGGCGGCTGCCACCACCGTCCATTCCTCCACACCCTGCCGGGCTAAATTTACCGCTTCAGTGTTGGTACTTCCAATAGTTTGATAATATTGGATTGAAATTTTTTTCCGGTCAGACACCGGGATCTGCAATAATTGATAACTCATTCAGCAAATTAATCTACCTAAAATTCAATGTGTAAGACAAATATTATGAATGTTTTAATCCATTAAGCCCAGGGAAATCAGAAAACCTGGATAAATATCTCGGGAAGATAAAAATTGTTAAATACCGCACTTTACTCATGGTATTCTCCGAATACCTTTCTCAGAACATTCGAGATCTCCCCTACCGTGGCATATTGCTCAACACAGGACAAAATGACCGGCATCAGATTATCCTGGCTGTGAGCCGTTTTCTCCAGTTGCTGCAGTGCAGAGATCACTCGCTGCTGGTCCCGTTTTTCTTTCAGCCGGTGTAATTTTTCGATCTGCCTGGAGACCACCTTCTCATCTACCCGCAGTAATGGAGGATGAGTTTCCTGCTCGATGGCAAACTTATTCACTCCCACTACAATTTCTTCCTGTCGTTCTAATTTCTTTTGGAATTCATAAGCGCTCCGGGAAATTTCGTTCTGAAAAAATTTATTTTTAACTGCCGCTACTGCTCCTCCCAGGCTGTCGATAGTCTCGATATATTTAAAGACCGCCCTTTCGATTTGATCAGTTAGATTTTCCAGATAAAAAGAGCCAGCCAGGGGATCGACCGTGTCTGCACATCCGCTTTCATAGGCGATAATCTGCTGGGTCCGGATGGCCAGCCGGGCAGATTCTTCGCTGGGCAGACTTAAGGCTTCATCCCAGGAATTGGTATGGAGGGATT
>MESS01000050.1:2707-3622 GCA_001771055.1 Caldithrix sp. RBG_13_44_9 | reverse complement strand
GAAGGTTCAGGGGGAAAAATATAAGTTCCCCTGGCAATATACTCTTTCAAGATATCATTCTGAATGGTACCGGAAAGATGCTGCAGATTCGCTCCCTGAATTTTGGCAATGGCGATATACATTGCCAAAAGGATGGCAGCTGTAGAGTTGATGGTCATGGAAGTGGAGATTTTTCCCAGAGGAATCTGTTGAAACAGTATCTCCATATCTTCCAATGAATCGATGGCCACTCCCACCTTTCCTACCTCCCCTTCTGCCATTGGATCATCGGAATCATATCCGATCTGAGTGGGAAGATCAAAAGCCACGGATAATCCAGTGGTGCCGCTCTCTAATAGATACCGGTATCGCCGGTTGGATTCTTCGGCAGTGGCAAAACCGGCATACTGACGCATGGTCCAAAAACGGCTGCGATAAGCCGATGCCTGAACACCCCGGGTAAAGGGATACTCCCCGGGAAATCCCAGCTGCTGTAAATAATCAAATTGTTCGTGGGGAAGATACAATCGTTCGATCTCGATTCCCGAACTGGTGTGAAATTTTGATTTTCTTTCCGGAAATTTATCCATTGATTTCTGGAGATTATTTTTTTGCCAGTTGATATACTGCTTTTTAATCTTATCCATAACAATCCCTTATTCAATCACCCGGTTAAGTTTGACTACTTCCCTGTCAGATGAAATCTCTGTTAAATTCTCTGGATCTTTTAATTTTCAATAATTACTGTCCTGTTCAGGGTTTCGAAAGGAGGCCAATTCAAACGAACAACAAAAATTCACCCTGGTTCAGTCAAACAAAGAAATGATGCTGGTCCCAAATTTATTTTCAGGCTTCAGATTTTTTTTGGCTGAGGATGGCTTTTAAATGATTTAACTGCTGCTGCCAGTATTGCTTTAACCTTTCGGCTTCTTCTAA
>MESS01000050.1:2378-2664 GCA_001771055.1 Caldithrix sp. RBG_13_44_9 | reverse complement strand
TTATCCTTGGGATAAAATTGTACTTCCACTGTTGTTTTTCCATCGACCCAGTTCATTCTGAGAAATTTATCCTGATTGGTCCTGCGGATAGTCACAGAAGCATGCTCCAGCCATTGATGCCGAAGATCTGCTGATACCCAGGCATCCAGCAATCTCATCAGAGGTTGATTAACAGTTTTGGATTTGCTGATCTGAAAACCATCACTCTTTTGATGTTTCTCTCGCCGGCCAGTCTGCTGTTCATAGGTCACTGTGATCATTTGCTGCCACCAGGGATTGAGCCGAT
>MESS01000050.1:2155-2280 GCA_001771055.1 Caldithrix sp. RBG_13_44_9 | reverse complement strand
TTTTCAAGGACTGCTTGGTCACTAATGGTTTTTTTTAGATGGTCGCTCATCTATCAACCTTTTCTAAATCAGTTTATTTCATCCATCCGATATCCCTGTGAATGGAATCGCGGCAGTGATGGGCA
>MESS01000050.1:1114-1984 GCA_001771055.1 Caldithrix sp. RBG_13_44_9 | reverse complement strand
ATATGAAGGATTATCTTTAGTAAGATTCATGGCACAGACAATAATATTGGCCTGGGGCAATGCCTCCTCGATGGAAAAATAATCCACGAAATCGTATTTTTTAAACAGATCCACTCCCATCACCTTCATCCCCAGTCCCTGGCCAATTTTTACCACCTGCGAACCAATATTCCCGACTCCTACCACCAGCAGGGTCTTATTTTCGCATTCCCAGCCGGTTAATCCATCACGATTAAAGTCAGAAAATTGCTCCATCTGCCGGGGCAATTTTCTCAGCAGAGCCATCCAGAGCAGCATGGCCTGTTCAGCCACGGCCCGGTTACAATACAAAGGAAGGTATCCCAGGATCAGTGGTTTCCGGATCTGAGCCTGATAACGCAGCAAGTGATCATAACCGGTGCTGCGGGTAAGAATACCGGCGAGTTGGTTTCCCCATTCCAGCGGAATCCGCGACTGCGTCCGGATGCTGATGAGGCCGGCGGCTGGTTTATCATCTTTCTTTTCCTGGACTGTCTCCCAGCCGAAACCGACTTTTATTCCAGCGGGCAAATATTTTTTTATGGTTCGGGCTTCTTCAGCAAATGCTTCATAGAAAAAAACATCAAACATAGTTGTCCTAAAATTTTATGCTGCACCAAAGTTAAGGCGGGGATCAGTCCGCCGGATAATATCGCTTACGCTTTCCTGGTTAAATCCCTTGAACCCCTGATCCCGCTGGATATTTTCCAGATGGCTGCCAATCGCCCCTTCTTTCAAAAAAATTCTGGCCTGAGTTTGCCTGATTACACCCGATTTTTGTAAGCGTTTTATTCGTTGTGGATCAACCGTCCATTTTTCACCCTGGGTAAAAGCCTGGCGCAAATAAGGGAA
>MESS01000050.1:826-1106 GCA_001771055.1 Caldithrix sp. RBG_13_44_9 | reverse complement strand
AAGGCGGCAGCATCAATTCCTTTTCTTGCCGCAGGTCACGTTCCGCCTCCCGAAAAATAAATCGTGCCGCCAGATGATGTAATCCGGCATCAAAAATGGATTCACCGTGCAAAGCACACCATAGTCCCACCGTCCCTTTTTGGTGGCGGGAAGGCAGAGACTGTTTCAAAAAATTCAATTCTAATTCCTCTGGAGAGAGATCGACGTCTGAGAAAACCACCAATCCGCAGCCAGGTTGTTCCAAAACCTGTGCCCCCCAGCCGGCTTGCTTTCCGGCATA
>MESS01000050.1:669-793 GCA_001771055.1 Caldithrix sp. RBG_13_44_9 | reverse complement strand
TAATATCTGTAACAGTCCGCTAAAAGATTCGCGGGAATTGCGAAAAGTATGATGGTCGTGGTTGGCCCATCCTAATCCAAATTTATCCTGCCGACGTTTTTGGATCTGACCGGCGCGATTTTTA
>MESS01000050.1:518-663 GCA_001771055.1 Caldithrix sp. RBG_13_44_9 | reverse complement strand
CAGTATTCCCGCTCACCGGCAAAGGCCAGCCAGGCAGCTGTGTGAACATCAGTTTCCGAGACCAGCTTTCTGGCCAATTTTATGGTTTTTTCAAAACCTTTAGCAGGATTGAGATAAAAGCGTGGTCGGGTAAACCATTTCTGGT
>MESS01000050.1:362-480 GCA_001771055.1 Caldithrix sp. RBG_13_44_9 | reverse complement strand
ACCTGGGGGATAAATCCCTGATAGGCCCGGCGTTCCACCACCAGCATTTCCCGCTCGCCCTTCTGCCAGACCCGGGCGCGCCGAAAGGGACTTAAAGGACTGCCTTCAATTTCCGTGT
>MESS01000050.1:0-336 GCA_001771055.1 Caldithrix sp. RBG_13_44_9 | reverse complement strand
GGAATATTTTCGATTCCCAAAGCTGCAGCGGATATTTTACCGCGGGAGTTATTCCCGGAAGACGAATAAATAAGCTTGGGGAAAATGGCAGTGGGATGTCCAAAAACCCGTTTGCCTTTTTCTACCGGAAGATTCAATTGTGCAAATCCCAGACTTTTTAACCTTTCCAAAAATTTTTTATCCCCGCTCACCCGCAGATGATCAATCCAATCAAAAAGGCGGGTACTGGTCTCTTCCCTTAATACCGACTGCAATATTTTTACCTGAGGAAATTTTTCGACGTATTCATTGAATAAACCCAAAATATATTTTTCAACCTCGGGGTATTGCTGCCAG
>MESS01000049.1:105852-107743 GCA_001771055.1 Caldithrix sp. RBG_13_44_9 | reverse complement strand
GGTGCGTGCCGTTCTGAAAATCTGCCTGACAATTCGTTAATTTAGTCTGAATTTCTATCATAGTTGTATCTCATCTTTTCAGTATTATACCTGAAATCTTGCTGAAAATTTATCTGAGCTATAGATAATTTCTCCGGGAATTATTTAGTGCAAGTACATGATTATAAATATGTTATAATTGCTGGCTGACATGCCTGGCGTGGATCCTAAAACCATCAATATTACGGTGGATAAAAATATTCTCTCTATTCAGGGCGAAGTATACGAACAGCCGCCAGCTGGTCATAAGCTGTTTTACCGTGAGTAAGACAGTGGCGATTATCAGCGTTCTTTCACCCTGAGTGACACCATTGATCAGAATAAAATTGAAGCCAAATAAGAAAATGGGATTCTCAAATTGCGTGTGCCTAAAGCTGAAAAGATAAAACCCAAGAAGATTGAAGTGCGCATTAAATCGTGACTGAATCGTTATCGGAATATTAAGCTCAGGATCAGATGGCTGGAAATTATTTTGGGCTTATTTATTGTTAGGAACCAAGAATGGTAAAATAAAATCCCCCTCTCCCCCCTGTCTGCTGGCGCTAGCCAGGCAGGCTTTAACAAAGGGGGATAAAAGGGGATTTTAAATAACTCTGTATAATAATGAGCCTCAATATTACCAGATTGCCTAATTCTTTAGGACTTATATTCCCGGCCAGATTCTTTTAAAATGTAATACCAACAAAATTAGCTTGTACTTCCCATAAGCAGTAAAGTAAATTCTTCATAGCGACAACAGATTTTTATAGTTAGTAGTATGAAACCAATTATAAACCATACGGATTTTGGGTCGATTACTGTCGATCAGGTCGGGTACGACCATGATATATTGATTACTTCAGCCGGGGAGATCAAAAAACGCAAGAAAAAATTATCTAAAAAGTTCTTTGGTACTTCACATATTCTTTCCCGGGAGGAAGCCAGGTATATTTATGAAAAAGGAGCTGATAAAATAATTATTGGCAGTGGTCAAAGTGGACAACTGACTCTGTCGGATGAAGCTGTTGAATATTTTGCCAAGAAAAAATGCAAAGTAAAATTATTACCCACCCCACAAGCCATCAAAATCTGGAATGAATCAAAGGAAAAAAATATTGGTTTATTTCACATAACCTGTTGAGTTACACTTATACTATTATTCTCATTACCAGAAACAGGCCTTTTAAATGGCAGGGCTATTATGAAATTTCATAACTCTCAGCATTTACTATGTTTTAGCATTTCCCTTATTCATTATTTATCTATTTCCCAGTCGTTGAATGAGAACTCATGCAAACTTAATTTACCGGAGGCTATTATGTGTCATCTAAGGTACATTATTATGCTGTTAGCATTCGCGGCAAATATAGCAGCGCAGGAAGAAACACTGCTCAAAAGCGATTTAAAAAGTGGAGGATTCGGCGGACCGGTGGTAAAATTCACCGCCATTTACGATCAGAGTGCGTTGATGATTGGTGGACGCGGCGGTTGGATCATCAACCATTCGCTGGTAATCGGGGGTGGTGGTTATGCTGTGGTGAACGAAGTCCATGCTCCAGAAGGAGCGCTGCCCTTTGAAGAATTTCCTCTCGACATTGAGTTTAGCTATGGTGGATTCGAACTGGAATACATCATTCATCCTAAGTCACTGGTACATTTTAGCATCTACATGCTCATCGGTGGCGGAGCGATGAATTATGTGAAAGATGTAGGTCCTGTTATTGAAAGCAACGAACAAGCCGGTGAGACCGATTTTGTGTTTGTTCTGGAGCCGGCGGTAAATGCCGAACTGAATGTTACCAAATGGTTCCGCCTGAATGCCGGGATATCTTACCGCCTGGTCACCGGTGTCGAGCAGGAAAGGCTGAAGGAA
>MESS01000049.1:105531-105829 GCA_001771055.1 Caldithrix sp. RBG_13_44_9 | reverse complement strand
CACACTGATCTTCAAGTTCGGAAAGTTTTGAGCAATAGGATTTCTGCCGGCGCTATATCAGCCTGCTTAATTCACAAAATTGTTATTTTTTGATGTAGAGTTATTATAATTAAATCATTTACCTTGCCACGGGTTTAAACCCGTGGCAAATGATGAATGAACAATGGATTACGTTCTATCAATTTTGTGAATTAAGCTGGTTAGAAGTGAAGAATTACAAAATTTTCTCATCACGGGCATCTGCATTTAGTTAGGCAGGTGTGCCGGATTTTCACCATGTCTCAGTTTTAGTGTTATA
>MESS01000049.1:103446-105498 GCA_001771055.1 Caldithrix sp. RBG_13_44_9 | reverse complement strand
TTATGAAGTAAAAAGTCAGTTTTTCGCGGAACACTTCATTGCTGAATCTTAACAAATTTTCTCATTATCTTTTTATTCTGGTCGGTCTGTTTTTTCTGCTGTTCTGGTCTACTCTTTTCATTTATCAAAAAATTCTGCAAAAAGAAATTAAACATTCTGTCTGTCTGACTGGGGATGAGGCTGTTGACGAATTAATCAAGGTAAAATTGGGCGATGTTGAGCAGTGGATCAGGGTGAGAGGAAAAAATCGGTCGAATCCCGTACTGCTATTCCTGCATGGAGGTCCTGGGGCACCCTTATTCCCCTCCATAAAGAAAATTGGTGTGGATACCGGGATCGAATCATCTTTTATTCTGGTCTATTGGGAACAGCGGGGTACTGGAAAATCATTCCACTTCTCAATAAATCCGCAGTCAATGACTATTTCCCAATTTATATCTGACACCCATGAGCTGTGTTTGTATCTACGGGAAAGGTATCAGGTCAATCGGATCTATCTGCTTGGTCGGTCATTCGGCAGCCTGATAGGAATTCTTACCGCCCAAAAATATCCGGAATTATTCTACGCATATATCGGAGTGGGACAACTTGTCAGCCCCCTGGTAAATGACAGTCTTTCATATGAGAGGACGCTGGAACTGGCCCGGCAGCAAAATAATTCTGCAGCTGTAGAGGATTTGCTCAAGATTGGCTACCCGCCTTATGATTATAAACAGGTTCTTCGGCAGCGGAGATGGCTCACCAGATTAACAACTGTCAAGAATTCGTCCAATCATCCTGTTAAAGAGGTTGAGTTTTTTTCGAATTTGCAAGATCTGCTGGCCACTCCGGACTATTCTCTATTGGATATCCTGCGAATGGGGATGCAGCCACTCTTCTCTATTCAGCATCTCTGGAACCGGGATTATTATCAGATCGATCTGATGAAATCAATCAATCGTTTAGATCTGCCGGTATTTTTTCTGTGTGGAAGGGAAGATGATTTTACTCCCTCAACACTGGTGGAGGAGTTTTATAATAAATTACAGGATACTAAAGGTAAAGCATTGATCTGGTTTGAACATTCAGGACATCATCCGGAATATGAAGAGCCGGCTAAATTCCGTGAGATTCTGGAGAGCCAAATCCTTCCTGTTTCCCAAATGAATTAAAATTTAACAGTGCTCATTCCTTTTGAAAACTGGTCGGTGTTAATACTACCCTTATTTTTCCTTACGCGGTACCATCTCATCCATTGCAGCTAAATGATAGACCAGCGAGGCGACGATTACTACATTTTGTTTAAGATCGTCTTCTATAAGGTAATCGTAGACATCCAGATTGCTATGATGAGCCACTGTCATATAATTCAGGGGATCCTGAATGAACTGGAAAGCCGGAACA
Source organism: Caldithrix sp. RBG_13_44_9 (assembly GCA_001771055.1). Lineage (GTDB taxonomy): Bacteria > Calditrichota > Calditrichia > RBG-13-44-9 > RBG-13-44-9 > RQOF01. Next base: position 104,115 of record MESS01000049.1, on the reverse strand, counting down.
TTTAACACATCAAAAACTTCGTGATCGGTATAGGTGGTGCTTTGAATGGTCAGAGTGGTAGCACCCCAATCTGCGAATGGCTGCAGCAGATCGGCAAAAATGATACGGACTGCCTCATTTCCCTGCAGAAAAAGGCCGCGGATTTTTCCGGCACCGTTATCCAAATTCAAATAGACTGACATCCTGGCTTGCTCAGGCTTTACTTCTCCGGAATAAATGTTCCCGATATGTTTTTCTACATAATCCCGTGACCCGTGATAACCCAATTCTTCACCATTCCATAGGCCAATGCGAACAGTGCGCCGGATTGGCAGGTTAAGGGTTTGAAATATCCGCATTACTTCCATCAGCACCGTACAGCTGGCGGCATTATCACTGGCTCCGGTTCCGGCATGCCAGGAATCCAGGTGCCCGCCAATCAGCACCAACTCCGGACGCAGTTTGCTATCGCGGCCGGGAATTTCACCCAGCACATTGACCTGATACTCCGGATTATGAAAATATTTGGTTTGCAGATTAATCTTCAGGGTGGGAATAACGCTTTTTTCCATCATCCGGATCAGCCGGTAAAATTGCTCAGTGGATATCACCAGGGAGGGAACCGGTTCAATGGTTTTATCCTCACCAAAATGTGATTCATCTGCCCGCACCATACCATACTGAAGGCTG
>MESS01000049.1:99955-103408 GCA_001771055.1 Caldithrix sp. RBG_13_44_9 | reverse complement strand
CAATTTCTGAAGCCGTAATTCCTGTTGCTCTTCAGTATTCCAGCGGGGGATCCGGTCTTTCATGGGGGAGCTGTCTTCCCATTCATTCAGGGATTTTTCCGGAAACGGACTTAAGCTGTTCTGAGCCTGGAGAAGTTCTTCATCGCTCCAGCGGTGGAAAAATGGTTCATAACTGGGTTGAATCTTTTTTCTTAAATCGACCAGAACGATCCGGCCTTTCATGATACTCAGATATTTTCTTAAAGAGTCCTCGTGGAATATATCGCCCACGATCACAGGTTCTCCAATTATTTCGCCGTCCGTACCACGGCATCCGGCCCTAGGATAACCGGTGATGGGCATATAACGCGGTTCAATCATCTCAATGGAGATGGATTCCATTTTCCAGCTGCGTTGCAGACTATCTAATTTTTCCAGGCTGACATTTTTCAGTCCCCATTTTTTCAGCTGTTCAGCTGCCCATTGGGCCGCTTCATAATATTCCGGAGTTCCGGCCAGCCGCGGTCCATAAATGTCCGAAAGGTAACTGGTTAGTTCCATAACCTGTGAATGTTGAAGTGCTTCTTCTTTGATGCGGGCGATAACATCCTGCTCAATTTTAATCGGCTGGGCAGCACCTGAAAAGATGAATATCAATATGAAAAGAATGAGAGTATTTTTCATGAAATAAGGCTTTCATTAATTAGTAATGGACTACCTGACTTAAAGATTAGAACATTGGATCCCAGGGAGGCAGTTTGACAGGTCTTTGTTCAAGTACTTGTAATACTTCTTCCGGAATGTAATCTCTTTTTACCACCAGCCTGAACATATATTCGTTCATCCATTCATCGGTCATGGTCAGGAAGCCATCATTCCCTTTTTCTTTTCCCCAGCTGTTCTCCAGCAGCCACTTGGTGGTGCTGCCGGTTTCAGAAGTATCTACTCCCATCAACGCCATTCCATGAGTGGAGCCGCTGTCGAACGTTAAGATGCGGGCAGTTTTATCCATCCCGAATTTCACACCCAGCAGAGATTCATAGTCATAAATGCCAAGTGCCAGGTATCCACCGTCAGTATAGAGCTGTTCACCGACATCACAGGAGAAATACATTGGATAACCCGCTACAATAGATTTTTTGGCAAATTGCTTCAAGCGGTCAACTGGAACATTGATAAAAGTCCAGTTTTGACTTTCCCACACATTGCGGTCATATTCAATCTCGTAAAGTTTATAATATTCTTTGGAGGGATCATCCATTAGCATGACATAGCTGTTCAAATCTTCTTCGATATACTGTTTATAAAATTCCTGTGAAGTGTATCTTTTGGAAGCAGAGAGCTGGTTATTTTTATCCTTGAAGCGCCAATTGAATTCCTTTGGAGGCTCACCCAGAGAAATGACCAATATTCGATAGATTTCGGATAGAGTGGTTACCTTTTGTTCCCGCAATTGTTTTTCACTTTTACCCTGCTCATTTAACTGGCGCAGCAAAAAGCCACCTTCCCTTAATTTTCGGGCAATGAGCTGATTCATCATGCGGGTATTTTCGCTGCTGTACGATTCCAGCATGGCTTCTTTGGGAACCATTCCGTATTTCTGGGCCAGGCTTCCCATCATGCTCCAGACCCCGCCGTCATCCAGGGGATTTTTGAAGATCCACTCCACCTGGCGGTCGTCCATCTTTTTTGATCTGGTCTCGATAACTGCTTCCAGAAAGCGATTAGATTTTTCGAATTGATCCCAAAAGAACAGATAATTTTCAGAAAATTCAAAATTTTTAAATTGATACTTTTTTATAATGGCTGGGCGGATGACATTCAACGCAGAAAACAACCAGCAGCGGCCGGTGGACTTCTGATCGGTGATCTCTCCCGATTCAATATGAACCGCGAAATGATGATCTAAATTTTCTATAACATTCCAGCTAAGCACCAACTTCTTAAGATCGTTTGAAGAAACGGCATTCATAATTCCCCGGGTCGGAGCATCGATAACCAGGGACTTTTCAATTTTATTAAGGATGTCAGTGGAAATAATTCTGGGATCAGTAGTCTGCCCGGATAAAACAGCATAAAACACCATTGTCAGCAGAAAAATAAACAGTATGCGATGAGCGAATGTTTTCATAGATCTCTCCTTTAGGTATTCATGATATTGCTAATAAGTAATTCCATCGCCGGAAATTAAGCGATGAAAACAACCGTGTAAAGCTGATAGAAATTTTACTTTCAATCTGTTAAGAAATCCCAAAGTTTATCTAAATCAGGAAATGAATTATTCCCAGGGAGTTCACGGATCTACTGTTTTAAGACGATGGTATTTCGGTGTTAAACTTCAAAATCTATTATGACTGTTTGTGACTTGAATCGCTGTGTCATGATTAGCGTCTCCTTAATTATGTATCAGAAATAGTTTTGGCCAGGACGGGTCCTTCAGCCGGGATGAGGGCTGTGCCCAGGGCACAGATGGAAATGGTCCAAATCCATTCCCGTCCGGATATTTTGGATAGCAAGGGATGTCAAAGAATGCCTCCTTATGAAATTAAAAGGGAAGCCCTTGCTATCCTTTTTATATTTATTAACGAATTACCTCTTATTTTGTAAGATCATTATAAACCGCCTTGTCAGGGAATTGGAATTTCGCTGGACTATATTTCGTTAAGAGTGGAGCAAATTGTTTATAAGATTTTTATCTTCCCTGACTTAATCCTTATTAACCGAACAAATGTATTCCCAAAAAATCTGAAAAATTAGTAGATGTTCCCTTCTTATTCACTAAATTTATGGTGAGTTAATAACTTTCATTGAAAAATCGTAAATAACAATCCGGAGGTTTTATGAAAAAAAGTCAATTTCTTATCGGTATGATTTCTTTAATTGTAATGATCTGGTTTCTAACGGGTTACTCCCAGACAAAACCTTATTCCTTCGGTATCCGGGGCGGACTAAATATGGCAAATATTAGTCAAGACCTGGAGGACCAAACCGTAGTTATTGAAGGAGTTCCTTTTGTTTTAGATTTTAATAAGAAGAATTATAATACCTACAGCATGGGTGGATTTTTCGAGTATAAGATCAATCCGATGTTTGCAGTTCAACTCAATACGGTGTACAACATGAAAGGCGCCAACATTGAGACTGAGCTTTCGACCACATTAGCGGATACTATCGATATTAATGGAACGATTGAACAAGAACTCAAACTGGCCTATTTCAGTTTTCCGTTATTAGGTAAACTTTCCTTTGGAAATCCTGCCGGGATCAGGCCCTACCTTCTGGCCGGGCCGGAGCTGAGCATCTTGCTATCAGCAGAAGCAAAAACTAAGGCAGAGATTACTGCCAGTATTCCCGGTTATTCACAGACTTTTAGAGATACCCAGAAGGATAATATTAAGGATGAATGTGAATCCTTAGAATTTTCTTTCAATTTGGGTGGAGGAGTGGAATTTCCGTTAAGTACCATGAGGGCCT
>MESS01000049.1:98459-99880 GCA_001771055.1 Caldithrix sp. RBG_13_44_9 | reverse complement strand
TTTATTTGAATGTCGGATTAACATTTTAAACAAATAGAGTAAAAATAGAGAGAATAAAGTGCTATTCTTCTTAGCCAGACTATCTGATTGATTTTAGATCTTTGTGGATAGAATATTCGTCGACGGGTGTTGATCGAAACCTTTATTTCACGGGACTAATGGTTCCGATCAACAATCCCGTCTAAATGAAGTTAAAATATTTTACGAAGTTTTAATTGCATGATTAAGAGAGTGGCACTCCAGAGATTATAATTGACCAGCGATTTAATTTTAATGAAATCTCGCATTCGTTTCATTCGTTCTTTTTTCCATAAACTGATAGAAATGATAATTGAAATGATGGTGAGTATAAGAATAGAGGAAAGAATCATATAAAATAGGCCCTGGTTTGTCTGTGATAAATCTAACAGTAAATCAGGAACTGAAAAGTGAAGCAGATTACAAAACTGGAAATACGATTTTTAAAAGTGGGAAGTCTATATTTGTAACCATACATTATGAAACTCAAGACAAGAGACAAGATTCAATAACCCACAATTAATCAAATTTTCATTGTAAATTTAGATCAATAAGAATTATTTTTCCCACTGCTCTATATACGGTGAATCTTTTATTGGGGCAGGATAACCGGAAGTGTTGATAATAAAAAAGTCCTGATTTTTATCAGGACCTCAATGCTGCTCCGGAGGAGGGATTTGAACCCCCAACCTAGTGGTTAACAGCCACCCGCTCTGCCGTTGAGCTACTCCGGAAATGCTATATTTTTAGGCGGCACAAATTTAATAGCAGTGTACTTTTAGTGCAAGATGTTTTTAAATAATTTATGACAATTTTTGACTTAAAAATGACCTCTGGGGTATTTTTCAAAGCGTTTTTTTGATAATATATTATTTCTGCATCTATCAATTTCATTGGAAAAATTTCAAATGAGTATTAGCATTCTATTTTTGCATTAACATTTTCCGTGATTCCCTCTTTAAATCCGGTAGAGGTTGAAACTTTATAGAAAGAAATTCAGGAAGAATAATTGCTGCCGATAAATTCATAGGTGTAGGTGCCTGCACCTGATTTCTGAGATTCCGATTCTATGAGCTGTCTAAAAGGTTTTAAATAGAAATTTTTACTTGATCTGGGTTGGGAATGGAAAATTCAAAAGTGGTTCTGGGATTGAACGGATTTGGAGAGTTTTGATCTAAAGTATAATATGAAATAAAATTTATTTTATCTTTTTCTCTAATTCCAAATGGATCAGTAGCTGTTTTGATCAGCCAGACATCACCTCCGGTGCCGTATGAATTTGTACAACCCACGACAATCTATCCAACATAATAGTCAGCTGGACAGTCCAACCCTTCTCATCACTATTTCCTCCATAGGTCCTAGTCCACAGTGTATCTCCGAGAATATTGATTTCGATAAGC
>MESS01000049.1:97757-98434 GCA_001771055.1 Caldithrix sp. RBG_13_44_9 | reverse complement strand
TGAATAGGTAATTACCGTTACAATGTATCCACTATTGATAGTTTGCTCGACAGATACACCTTTATCATTACTAATTCCTCTGTTTTGATTCAGCTTGGAATGGCTTAATAATCCAAATTTATTCCCACCCAAAGAAGTTGAAATCAATCAATTAAGTCTACTCCGTTCTTAATTTGGACAGCTGGTGAGAATTTTGAAGAACAAACTGATTTATAAAAGTAAAAAAGCTTGTCCAAGAAGCCTTATAGGACAAGGAACTTGTTTATACATTTAAATTATTTTGGAAAGCAGTGATATAAAGTAGTTTAAAATATTTGTATTTATTTATGGGATTAGGATTAATATCTGTAAATACGATCATTTATGTCGTATATTAAAAAGTTTTGTGATGACCATCTTTGCAATTTAACCCAGTGAATTCTAATTAATAATTTTAAATTGCAGAAAAGCGCATAACCATATATAATAAAAATGAAAACAGGAGAAATGCATCTGAGTGATAGAATAGATCAATTAGGGGAAGAGAATTCTTCTTATATAGAAACTGCCAGTACTGAAATTATTGGTTTAAAAGAATTGGGAAAAATTCCAACCGAAAGAGTATATGAGGGTTATATTAAACACTTTCCGCAGTTGAGGATGAAGTATGAATGGCTTGCCAGAGTTCTTGAACAGAT
>MESS01000049.1:97391-97747 GCA_001771055.1 Caldithrix sp. RBG_13_44_9 | reverse complement strand
GTCATCATTACGAATACCCAAGGAATCATTGAGTATGTAAATTCAGCTTTTGTGGAAACCACCGGATACAGTCGCGAGGAAGCAATAGGGCAGACACCCCGGATTTTAAAATCAGGGATCCAGGATAAAGTATTTTATAGAAATCTATGGCGGGACCTTAAAAAAGGAAAAACTTTTAAGGGTATGCTTATCAATAAGAAAAAAAATTCTGAACAGTATTGGTGTCAACAAACCATTACCGCCATGAAAGATGAAAGTGGGAAAATTACCCATTTTGTTTCGGTTTTACGTGATATTTCCGATCTGAAGAAAAAGCAGGAACATGAGTTTAATATCAATATCGCCCGTGAGATTCA
>MESS01000049.1:95703-97286 GCA_001771055.1 Caldithrix sp. RBG_13_44_9 | reverse complement strand
GAAAGATAACAGTTTTGGGATAGCTATCGGAGATGTAATTGGTCATGGTATAGGCGCCGCTCTTATAATGGCCGAAATTCGTGCATATTTACGGGCATTTGCCAGCATGGAAAATGACCCCGGGAAGATTTTAACGATGATAAACCAAGAGCTTGCTTTCAGCCTGGATGGGAACCAATATGTCACGATGTTATTTGCCCGGATTGATCCTGATAATCATTCATTAATTTATGCAGGTGCCGGCCATGTGGAGGGATATTTACTAGGTAATTCAGGGAATATCCATCATGTAATGAAAAGCGCTGGACCACCACTGAGTTTCCTGGGCGATCTTAAATATAATTCAAGTAATCCTGTTACCATCAAATCCGAGGACATTGGGGTTTTTCTAACTGATGGGATAACTGAGGCCAGCGCACCGAACAAATCTGAATACAGCGCTCTGCGGGCGATTAACTTCATCAATGACCATAAAAATGAAACTGCCTCTCTGATTGTAGAAAATCTTTATCGGAATGTTCGCAAATATTCTAAAAAACTTCTTCAGGAGGATGACATTACCACCATTATTTGCAAAGTAAACTAGTCTCCGGATATCTGACATGGCTGATAAGTGACTAGATTTTTTTGAGGTGTCTTTGTCTTATAAGAATTAAAAATTATTTCTTATTTTTAATACCATCAAATCATATTCATTGCAATGTCGCTTTTCTTTCAATCCTTCCCCAGAAAAATTTTGGGTAATATAAAATGATTCCCACGGAATTTACCTGGAATTATCAAATGGATGGTAGCTATTCCAGCAGGGTGGAATACATAGCAAATTGTATTCATATGCCCTGGAAATAGATTCATTTATTAAAATTCACAATATGATTTTATTGCAGAAAAGGGCAAAAGTCGCATAGCACAGAGTATTGCGAATTTATCCATCAAAATTTTGGGATCACCCCGGTTTTCAATCCATTCCCTCAATCACTTTCCCTGATGTATGCAGGAAGAGGATACTACGGTTTGGGTTGGATTTTAATGTGATCCGGATATTTGAAATACCGTTTTGGATAGTAATGATGCATTCGCAATTTTACATTGCATTCAACTTTGTTTCAAGTTAGCGTATAACCAGATCAGAAAATATGGAATCAAGCTAATCTGGAGGGTACACAAATTATGGTTAATGCTAAATGTACTTTTAACAGCAAGCGCTTAAGTACACTATTCCTGGCCTTTTTTTTCCTTCTTTTCTTTTCAACGGGACATTCACAGCCCTGGCAGCAGAATGACCTCATTTTCAATCCCAGTGGAATCCCTTCACTGTCATTTTCCCAGCCGCGATTTGCTGATCTCGATGCCGACGGTGACTATGATTTGATTCTGGGAAATGTAGATGATTATCCATATTATTTTCAAAATACTGGGACACCCTCAAATCCTGCCTTCCAGGCGGGACCGGCTATATTTTCTTCCGTTTCATGGCTGGATGCCGAGGTAGGTGTACTGGCTGACCTTGATAACGATCAAGATCTGGACTTCACTTGTGGCGGTATCACCGGTCTGAATTTCTATGAAAATATTGGTGATCA
>MESS01000049.1:95515-95674 GCA_001771055.1 Caldithrix sp. RBG_13_44_9 | reverse complement strand
TATTTTTCCAGGGATTGATGGTTGGCTCCAATCCTGTACCCACCCTGGCTGACCTGGACGCTGACGATGACCTGGATCTGCTTGCCGGCCTGAGTGAAGATGGCACTTTGAAATTCTTTGAAAATAACGGCAGTACCGATTCGGCTGTTTTTCTCGAAT
>MESS01000049.1:91307-95153 GCA_001771055.1 Caldithrix sp. RBG_13_44_9 | reverse complement strand
GGATGTCAATGGAGATTCTCTTCCGGATGTGATTAGCGGTGATCTGAATGGAAGTCTATTTTTCCATCAGAATACCGGTAGCGGTTTTGTATACCTGAGTACGGTGTTTACCGGAATAGATATTGGTGACTGGTCAGCCCCGGTGCTGATTGACATGGATTTTGATTATGATCTGGACATTATTGCCGGTAATGAAAATGGAAATCTGTTTTATTTTGAAAATAGCGGGACTCCTGATTCGGCCAGTTGGCTGCAGATACCCGGTTACTTTGGGAGCATTGATGTCGGTACAAATTGTGTTCCAGCGCCCGGGGATTTAGATCATGATGGTGATATTGATATCGTTACCGGTGATCTGTTTGGTGAAATTCAATATTTTAGAAACGATGCCGGTTCATGGATTGAGGATCCGGCAACCGTTATGGGAATAAGCGGTGGCCAGAATGCTGCTCCAGCCTTTGGCGATCTGGACAACGATGGTGATCTCGATCTGACGCTGGGAAATTATAGTGGCACATTTAATTATTTCCAGAATAATAATCCTGCTCTCCCATTGGTATCAACTGGACGAATTCTACCCAAGGAACATGAGATTTTTCAGAATTATCCAAATCCGTTTAATCCGGTAACAGTCATCAGTTGGCAGTTGGCATTTGGCGGGGAGGTAGAAATAAAAATCTTCAACCTCCTGGGACAGAATGTTCGTACACTGGTGAATGAAAGACAGGAAGCTGGATATCATTCAGTAGTATGGGAAGGCCAGGATGAGGCTGGTAATCCGGTGGCCAGTGGTATTTACCTTTACCGGATCCGGGCAGGGGAGTTTTTTATTGTCCGCAAAATGGTTTTAATGGAATAAGTGTAAAATTGTTATACTTTATGGTAGTTGTGGACTGAGGTGATCTGGGAGAATGGTTCATAAAAAAGACATGAATGAAATGGATAGGATTTCATTTATCAAATCAATAGAGCTGACATTGAAATTTTCATCCCATAACAAAAGGGAAAGACATGACCCACCCCATAAATTTCATTTTAATTTTTACCTTAGTAATATTTCCGTTTTTGTTTAGTTCTGCATCTGATCAATCTTTCCCATTTGAAAATCCTGATTTAACTATCGATGAAAGAGTTGATGATCTTGTTTCGCGGATGACCCTGGAAGAAAAAGTATCTCAGCTGGTCTATGATGCCCCGGCCATCGACCGTCTGCATATCCCAAAATATAACTGGTGGAATGAATGCCTGCACGGGGTGGCAAGAGCAGGCCTGGCCACAGTTTTTCCCCAGGCCATTGGTCTGGCTGCTACCTGGGATACTGAGTTGATGTACCGGGTAGCCACCGCAATTTCGGATGAAGCTCGTGCTAAACATCATGAGTTCGTCCGCCGCGGTAAAAGGGATATTTATCAGGGACTCACTTTCTGGTCGCCAAATATCAATATTTTTCGGGATCCCCGTTGGGGTCGCGGGATGGAAACCTATGGTGAAGATCCGTTATTGACCGCTGAAATGGCGATTGCTTTTATTAATGGATTACAGGGCGATGATCCCAAATATCTGAAAGTGGTAGCCACTGCCAAACATTTCGCGGTCCACAGTGGACCGGAGCCTGATCGTCACACTTTTGATGCCCTGACTGATGAACGGGATCTGCGGGAAACTTATCTTCCTCATTTCAGAGCAAGTGTGAAAGTTGCCAATGTCCAATCAATCATGTGTGCATATAACCGATATCTGGGTGAAGCCTGCTGCGGGAGCAATAAACTTCTGGTTGATATCCTGCGTTCGGAGTGGGGATTTAAGGGATATGTCGTTTCAGATTGTGGAGCTATCAGAGATATTTATGAGAATCACCAGATTGTCCGTACTGCCCCGGAAGCGGCTGCCCTGGCATTGAAAGCAGGCTGTGATTTGAACTGCGGCAGCGTGTACCCCAGTCTGGTAGAAGCAGTCAGTCTGGGTTTAGTATCGGAAACCGATATCGATATTGCGGTTAAGAGACTTTTCCAGGCGCGTTTTAAATTGGGTATGTTTGATCCACCTGAGCAAGTACCCTATTCCCAGATCCCATACGATGTGGTAAATTCCCCGGATCATCAGCAATTAGCGCTCGAATCTGCCCGCAAATCGATAGTCCTGTTGAAGAATGAGAATACACTTCTGCCGCTGTCTAAAAACATCAGGAAGCTGGCGGTGATTGGTCCTAATGCCGCTGATGTGGAAGTATTATTGGGTAATTACAATGGTACACCAGCGGATCCGGTCACTCCTTTGCAAGGTATTCGGAAAATTGTTTCAGCCGGAACCGAGGTCTTCTATGCACTTGGTTGTGAATGGGCGGTAAATATGCCGGTGTTCGAACCGGTACCGGCTTCAGTTTTTCAATATCTGGAAAATGGTCAGTATAAATCGGGATTGAAAGCCGAATATTATACTGATAATGAATTCAAAGGTGAGCCGGCATTCACTCGTATTGATTCCAGTATCAATTTTAATTGGTGGGATGGCGCAGCCACTCCAGAAATGGATGATGATAATTTTGCAGTCCGCTGGAACGGGTATATCGTTCCGACAGTGAGCGGTACTTATGCCCTGGGTGGTGAGGGTTTTAACCGCTTCAAAATATATTTGGATGACAGCCTGCTGGTTCAATTTGATGGACGGCATCATTCCCGCAAGACTTATAAGAGCGTTCTACTGGAAGCCGAGAAAAAATATCCGCTGAAAGTTGAATTTTCCGAATATGCCGGCGATGCCTTCATGCAGCTCATCTGGTCAAAGCCCAATCCGGCATTGGAGAAAGAAGCTTTAGAAATTGCCAAAAAGGCTGACGTTGTTATTCTGGCCATGGGACTCTCACCACGGCTGGAAGGGGAAGAAATGGATGTGGCGGTGGAAGGATTTTATGGCGGCGACCGGTTGACTCTTGATTTACCGGGTATTCAGACTCATCTCATGCAGGAAATTCAAAAAACAGGAAAACCTGTGGTATTGGTCCTACTGAACGGAAGTGCCGTATCCATCAACTGGGCCAACCAAAATTTTCCGGCAATCATAGAGACCTGGTATCCGGGACAGGCAGCCGGGACGGCGATCGCCGAAGTATTATTTGGCGATTACAATCCGGCCGGCAGGTTGCCGGTCACATTTTACCAATCGATTGAGCAACTGCCCAAGTTTACTGATTATAATTTGACCTCCCAAACTTACCGCTATTTTTCAGGCCAACTGCTGTATCCATTTGGATATGGTTTGAGTTATACCCGCTTTAAGTACCATAATCTGGTTCTACCATCGGAAGTGAAAACCGGAAATGACGTTAACCTGTCGGTGGAGGTCGAAAATATTGGAAAATTATCAGGGGAAGAGGTGGTACAGCTTTACCTCAGTGATGTTTACGCCTCGGTTAAAGTACCCATTCGTTCGCTGATGGGATTTAAGAGAATTTCGCTAAATCCTGGTGAAAAGCAGAAGGTCACCTTCCACATAACGCCCCGACAATTTTCATTGATTAACCAGGAGTTTAGGAGAGTTGTTGAACCGGGTGAATTTTTAATTTCTGTTGGGGGCCAGCAGCCCGGATTTAAAGGTAAAATGAATGCTTACACGACTGAAGTGTTAAGTACCAAAATTAAAATAACAGGCGAGCCGTTGTATATTGAAGAATTGTAATCTCGGTGATATTTTTAGGCAAAAAGAAGCTATTTGTTTTCCCTTGATAGAATTGTATAAGATATTAAATAATCTATAAAAAATCCTGCGAGGGAGAATCTTTTACCTTTATTACTTCTTTATCTATGGGTTCGAAAGGCTTTCTTCCAGCCGGTATCCGGGATTTTGGGA
>MESS01000049.1:83303-91278 GCA_001771055.1 Caldithrix sp. RBG_13_44_9 | reverse complement strand
CCTTCCCCGATCTCCACATCACCCATCACCGTCGCTTTAAGCCCCAGGGTTGCTCCCTTGCAGATTTTTACCCGATCCACGATCAGATATCCCTTTGAGGCATAGTGAGCGATTAAATGCACCGAACCACCGATGGTCACTTTGTCCTCAATTTGGATCAGGCAGGGATCCGAAATATTGGTAGTGTTGAGATGGACTCCTTTACCGATTTTCATTCCCATCATTTTGTAGAACAGCACGTTCATCGGGGTAGGGGTGATAAATTCCAGGAAAGTGTAGCGGACAATATAGGTGAGAGCATTATGGAAATACCAGGGTACCGCTTCCAGTGAGTAATATCCTCCCCGGAAAGGCTTTAAACGAAATGGCATCAGGAAATTAACCAGGGGAATCACAAAGATCAGGGTCAGACCATAAAGAAAATAGCTGGTAACCAGTCCACAGGATACCGACCAATAGTATAATATCCTGGGTAATCCGCTGGCCAGCTCTGAGATGAAACTGAAAAAATACACACCCGGGGTAGCGGAAAGTCCCATGGCCAGAATTCCAATTAAATATAAAGGTACCAGCGCTACCAGGTATCCACCTACCCGGAAGCGTCTTAAGCCGGTCTCAAAAAGCCCGGTTAATCCAGTCCGGCTGGAGGTGGCGGCATCAAGATCTTCCCATTTCCCATTTTGTTTTTTATCTTCATTCAATTTATCCAATTAATTCTCCCTGTTGTTTTTTGAAGGATATAAAGCCGATAGTTTTTTATGACGGAAATACTGATACCGAAAGTTAATCTGGTTCGAGAAATTAATCCATTTTGAATGATAAACATTTAAATTTCATTTAATATTCTTCCCGGAAATATCTTCGGTAAGACCTGGACTGAATTTAAGGCACAAAATTATCAAATTCAAATTTTTCCATTTTCAGTGGTTATAACTGCCTGCAGAAGTAAAATATTTTAAGAATCTTATTTGAATGAATCTGTTGATTTTCTATTATTCCTTATAAATATAGTTAAGGGGGATGAGTGAACCATGGATCTTTTTAAAGCAAAATTTGGCCGTCGTCAATTTATTAGAAACCTGACCGCCGGCAGCATAGCTTTTCTTTATGGTTGTTCCAAGGATTTAACTGCCATCGGTGAGGGGGATCCAACTGATTTCGGCCCTTTGACTCCCACCAAAGTCGCACTCTTTAAAACCAGTGACCGGATCCAGGGAGTGCAAAAAGTTCTTCAGCTATTAGAATTTCCTTCGATGCAGGGGAAAAGGGTGGTACTAAAACCGAATTTTAATACCGAGGATCCGCCGCCGGCTTCTACCCACAATGATACCCTGCGCCAATTAATTCTGGAAATTCAGAACCGGGGCGCCAGCAGTATCACCCTGGCCGAGAGATCCAATCATGTCTTTGATGAAGTGATCCGGCAGAAAGGGATTGATGTGATGGCAAGTGAATTGGGATTTGCTATCAAAAACCTGGATACCGATGATTATACAATTTTTAACCGGGATGACCTCCACTGGGGTAATGGATTCCGTTTGCCGCGGACCGTCAGTGATGCCGAATATATTGTTTCCACCTGCTGTCTGAAAACGCATTTTGTGGGAGTAATTACCATGTCACTTAAATTGAGCGTGGGAATTCTTCCGTATCTGCATATGAATGAACTTCATCGATCAGCCCGCATGAATAGTATGATTGCCGAGATCAATTTAAGTTATCAACCCCAGCTGATTGTCATGGATGGAGTGAAGACCTTCATCAGCGGGGGGCCAAGTTCCGGGACACTGGCCGATGGAAACGTGATGCTGGCAGGAACAGACCGTATTGCCATCGATGCAGTGGGCTCCGCCATTTTGAAAGATTTAGGATCCACTGCAGTGGGAGGAAAAATCTTCAATATTGAACAGATCAAACGTGCCACCCAATTGAACCTGGGTATCAGGCAGGCAGACCAGATTCAATTTGTCACTGACGATGAGCCCAGTCATTTATATGCCGAAAGATTAACCGCGATCCTTGCCAATGGATAACTATCATTTGGATACTGTTGAAAATGCCCCATGAGGATATTTCTAAAGTTAAATTTTACTGCGGTAATTCATTGATTTATCAATAAGCTGGTTTTTATGATGTAAGAATTTTACAGACCAAATTATTTTGTTTAAAGATGATTATTCTCAGTTATTCCCCCCGCCACCCGTCATGCTTTTATTTTTACAATGCAGCCATCCAGCAGATGGATGGTGCGATTTCCATAAGCTGCCTTCTCTTCAGAATGGGTTACCTGGATGATAGTTGTTCCGTTCTGGTTGAGTTTCTTGAAAAGTTCCATGATCTCTTTTCCCTGTTCCGAATTAAGATTCCCGGTAGGCTCATCGGCCAGCAGCAGGCTGGGACGGCCAATGATTCCCCGGGCAATTCCAACCAATTGCTGCTGCCCGCCGGAGAGCTGAGAGGGAAATAGATCTTTTTTTGCCACAATGTTGAAGCGGTCCAGCATGTCTGCCACTAATCCTTTCCGTTCGGCACTTTTGATCTTTTGATACAACAGGGGCGTTTCAATATTTTCATAAACCGTCATCTCATCAATTAGATGATATTGTTGAAAGACAAAACCGATCTGATGTTTGTGCAATTCTGTTCGCTGCTTCTCATTGAAGGTATGAACGGCTTCTCCCTGAAAAAAATACTCACCCTGGTTGGGTTCATCCAGCATGCCCAGGATGTATAGCAGGGTGGATTTCCCGGCACCGGAAGGTCCCATGATGGTGACAAATTCTCCTGCCTTAATCCAAAGATTGATGTCTTGCAATACATAAGTTTTGATAAATTTATTAGTATAGTACCGGAAAATATTATTCAATCTGATCATCCGCCTGCCCTTTTCTTTCTCTAGTCATACTTTATTAAAAGTTATTCATTTGTGGGTGACTTAAGAATTTCATTTATTCATATCTCAGTACCTCTACCGGATTGGTCAATGAGGCTTTGATTATCTGGTAGCCAATGGTCGATAAAGTAATAGTGATTAGTATCAGGAGCGGCAGAATAAAAAGATCAGCCTGCAGGGGTATGCGACGGGCGAATGAACTCAGCCATTCACGCAAACCAAAAAGAAGCACCGGGATAACAATGAGGAAGGCGAGCAGGATGAGCTGAAGAATATCCCTGATAAAAAGCACCAGAATCTGGTTAATGCTGGCTCCCAATGCCTTACGGATACCAATTTCTTTAGTCCGCTGAGTAACGGTAAAAGAGGCCAATCCGAAAATACCCAGACTGGTAATGAACAATGCCAATAAGGAAAACATCAGAAACACTTTTCCAAATAATTCATCCGCCTGATACTGCTGATTGAAATATTCATCCAGGAAAAAATAATCGAATGGATTGCCGGGGAAGAATTCCTGGTAACGTTTCCGAATCAGCTGGATGGTATTGCGGATATCGGAGGTATTCAGTTTTATCGGAAAGACACCCCTGACATCTCGACCGGTAGGCAGAAGGCGGTAGATATGCGGTTCAAATTCTGCCTTAGGGCTTTGCTGGTGATAATTTTGTAATACCCCGATGACGGTGTAAATATCTCCCCAGTAATCCACCTGTTGTCCGACGGCACTCTGGGCCTTATCGAAACCGAGCTGTTTTACGGCAGTCTCATTCAACAGCAGAGCACTCTGGTTGGTGGAAAATTCCTGAGAAAAGTTTCTGCCGGCGATGAATTTCAGGTCAAACACTTCTGCGAAATGATAATCTACACCGACGATCTGATAATCTTTACCCTTGCTGGGATCCTCACCTGTCCTGAGAATAGCACCGGCATCCCATAAAATCTGACGTCCCGGCACTTCCGTTAGGTGACATACATTTTTGACATCTCCGCTGTTCAGCAGTATTTCCCGGAATCCTTTAAATTTTAAAATCGGATTATTATCTCTCACCCGGGGCGTTCGGATTACCACAATCTGTTCCTTGTCAAATCCCAGATCCTGCTGGCGCATAAAAGCAATCTGGCGATAGATGGTCAAAGTACCGGCCAGTAGAAGCAGTGACATGGCAAATTGAAAGATCACCATACTGCGACGCAGAATCAGACGGTGACGGCCTTCTCCCAATTTTCCCCGCAAAACTGTTTGCGGCCGGAAGGAGGACATCACCGCTACCGGATAAAGTCCGGATAAAATTATTCCTATCAGCAGGAGAGAGGGTACCATGATCCAGAACCAGGCCTGATCCCTGATCCTGATTTCTGCCGGAATGCGGGTAATCTGGCTGACATTAACAGTGCCATCCAGACCATCCAGAAACGAAGTGATGGCTTGCTCCATTTTGTACAGGCCTATCGTAGCCTTACCCGCATACTCAAGCCTGATTTTCAGATTTTTAAATTGCGTGAACTTTTTCTTTCCCTGGAGCAGTTGATGGCGGATTCCTTCCGGCAGAAAAGTATAATTTTTAATATTGAGACCATCCCGGAAAGCCTGGAATTAACAGCCGATCCCAAACTGGTCGAACAGATCCTTATCAATCTTCTCAAGAATGCCATGGAAGCGCTGGAAAATTTTCCGAAACCGAATATTGATCTCTCAGCATCATTGGATCCACGGGGCAGAGTGGTGATTCAAGTGAGGGACAATGGACCTGGAATCAGCGAAGAGGCCCAGGATAAGATTTTCATCCCGTTTTATACCACTAAAAAAGGCGGTTCAGGCATTGGCTTGAGTCTAGCCAAACAAATCATGCGTCTGCATAAAGGAAATATCTCGTTTATTTCCAGACCTGATGCCGGTACTGTCTTCAAACTTACTTTTTGAAGATTTCGGACGAGGTGGTTATTGCCAAATCAGATAAACCGCGATAAATCACCTTTTTTTTCCAAACACTTTCAGATATACTGAATTAAGTATTCCTCAATGCTTTCGAATAAACAGTTATGGCCCGCTCCCGGGCAAATGTATGTTCAATGATCGGTTTTGGGTAAGCATCATCCTGATATTCTGGCACCCATTTTTTAATATATTTTTGTTCCGGATCAAATTTTTTGGTCTGAATAACCGGATTAAAAACTCGAAAATAGGGAGCAGCATCGCAGCCGCAGCCAGCTGCCCATTGCCAATTACCATTATTGGAAGAGAGTTCGAAATCCAGTAGTTTCTCTGCAAAATATTGCTCTCCCCATCTCCAGTCGATTAATAATTGTTTGGCCAGAAAACTGGCAGTGATCATTCGCACCCGATTATGCATGAAACCGGTGGTATTCAATTCCCGCATTCCGGCGTCAACGATCGGGTAACCGGTTTTACCTTCACACCATCTTTGAAAATGGTCATCATTATTCATCCATTGGATATTTTCATATCCCTGTTTGAAGGGCTGTTCCACCACTTTCGGAAAATGATGCAGGATCATCATGAAAAATTCACGCCAGATCAGCTCATTCAGAAATGTTGAATTCAACTCCCGGGCTATTTGTACCAGTTTGCGAATGCTCACTGTTCCAAACCGTAAATGACTGCCTAAACGGGTGGTGCCATGAATTCCAGGATAATCACGGGTACGATCATAGTTTTTAATAATTTCCAGATCGATCTTTTTTGAGGGAAAAAGCTGGTCATTTTTCCTGAATCCGATTTCCTCAATTGTGGGAAAAGTAAATTCGGTTGTTTTTATAAAATTGGAGAAGTGATCTTCACTGGGAAATGTCGGAATATCTCTACCGTGAAAGGCATCCAGCCATTTATTCTTGTAAGGTGTGAAAATTGTATATGGTGTTCCATCTGATTTTACGACTTCATTCTTCTCAAAAATTACCTGGTCTTTGAAGGTATAAATGGGGAAATTCTGTAACTTTAACATCTGGTCAATCTGTCCATCTCTGGCCAGGGCATAAGGCTCATAATCATGGTTGGTAAAAACCGCCTCAATTTCCCAGGTTTTGATAAGTTGTTTGAATATCTCAACCGGTTCACCTTTCTGAATGAGCAGAGAACTTCCCGCAGTGCATAACCTGTCTTGAATTTGCTCAAGTTCATTATAAATAAATTGCACTCGCTGGTCTGCTTTATTCTTCAGGGTCTTTAAAATTAAGGTATCAAAAATAAACAGCGGCAATACTGGAAATCCGCCGCGTAAAGCCTGGAACAGGCCGGAATTATCCTCAAGCCTCAAATCTCTTCGGAACCAGAAGAGACAGATTTTAGATCTCTCACTCATGTCAGAACAGTTGTTCCTATCGCCGGATCAATAACTCATGGCATCCAGCTTCACTTTACCCCGGAAGATCCAATAGATGCTGATGGTATAGGCCAGGACAAAAGGTATTCCAATAATAGCTATGATCAGCATAATTTTTAGAGTTTTTGCTGAAGATGCCGCATTGTAAATGGTTAAACTGTATTCAGGATTGGGACTGGATATAACCAGATTGGGAAAAATCCCAATGGCGAATAGCACCATAAGTGCCAGGATACTGGCACAGGATGAGAGAAAGGCCCGGAAATCCCTACCATGATGGATCTCCCGTGGGATATTGGCGATCGCCAGCATGTTCAGGATAGCCACCACAAAAGCCAGGGGAAAATCCTTGAAATGAAGGGTCATGTGAGGCTGATAGATCAGGGTAGCCATCGTCAGGCAAACATAGCAGATCACGAAGAAAATAATGGCATTATTAACCCATCCCCGAACCTTATCATGCATCCTGCCTTCGGTTTTCATGACCAGATAAATTGAACCATGCATCATAAAAAGGGCGATGGTAGTAATACCCACTCCGATAGCATACGGATTCAACAAACTCCAAAAAGAGCCATAGAATTCTTTATCGGCACCAATCGGGACACCATTGATAATATTTCCCAGGGCTACACCTGCCAGCAGAGCAATAACAATACTTGATTGGCTGAATGCCACATCCCACATCTGGCGCCAGCGTTGATTTTCCCGTTTACTCCTGAATTCGATGGATACGGCTCTAAAGATTAAAACCACTAGCAAAAGCATGAAAGCCGTATAAAATCCTGAGAAAACCGTGGCATAAACATGCGGGAATGCCGCAAATAATGCACCACCGCCAGTTACCAGCCAGACTTCATTGCCATCCCAAACTGGACCAATTGAATTCAGTATGATCCGCCGTTCAGTATCGGTCTTGGTCAGCAGATGCAGGGCTCCCACGCCAAGATCAAAACCATCCAGAATGGAATATCCAGCCAGGAGTATCCCGATCAACATAAACCAGATGGTATTAAGGTCGAATGTAAATTCCATGATCTATTTCCTTCTCTTTAATTTACCCAATTCGATAAAATGCTTAGTTAAGACTTCTCTCCCAGTGGCATACTGTCTAATCTCCCTTACGCTGCTGCTGGTAGGTCGGAGCTATATCTCCAGTATCCTCGGGTCCGTGTTTGATTTTCTGATCAAGGAGAAAAATAAATAAAACAAATAAGAGCAGATAAATCAGGGTGAATAGAATTAACGAAAAAAGTATCTGGCCGGCTGTAACGGTCTTGGACAATCCATCTGAAGTACGCATCAGCCCATAAACGATCCAGGGTTGACGACCCACTTCTGCCGAAAACCAGCCGAGTTGATTGGCAATCTGGGGGCCGAGGACTGAAAAAATCAATATTTTCAACATCCAGGATTTAGAAAGAAGTTTCTTCCTCCACAGGAAAAAAACAGTTGTCACACTGATCAGGATCAACAAAGTCCCGATCGTTACCATCAAGTGATAGGACTGAAATACCGGATTGACTGGTGGACGGTCCTGCGGCGAGAAACTATTCAGTCCCACTAATGGTTTGGTAGCATCCCAGAATAACAGATAACTCAGCAGTCCGGGAATTTTGATGCCAGCTTTTACTATCTGATTTTGATTATCCACCCAGCCGAGTAAATATATGTCTCCCGGCTTATTAGAATCATAATGAGCTTCAAAAGCAGCTAGTTTTGCTGGTTGATTTTCACT
>MESS01000049.1:80398-83286 GCA_001771055.1 Caldithrix sp. RBG_13_44_9 | reverse complement strand
GATGGCCGGTGAGTAACTGGAAAACAGAAGCAAATAAGGCAAAGTACAGGCCGATTTTTAAAGATGATTCAGCAAATTGTACATGCCGCTTTTTTAATAAATAAAAGGCACTTACGCTGATTACCAGAAAGGCCCCGGCCAACCAGGCACCGCCTAAAGTGTGGGTTAGACGATCAACCGTAGAAGGATTGAATACCATTTCCCAGAAATCGGTGATTTCGGCCCGGGCATTCAATCCTTCCCCAACCATGTGATAACCGGCAGGAGTCTGCTGCCAGGAATTGGCAATCACAATCCATACCGCGCTGAACATGGAACCAAGTGATACCATGATGGTGGAGAAAAAATGCATCCGGGGACCCACTTTGTTCCAGCCAAAAACCAGAATTGCTAAAAATCCTGATTCCAGGAAGAAGGCAAATATTCCTTCCGCTGCCAGTGCACTTCCGAAAATGTCCCCGACAAACCGGGAATAGGAAGCCCAGTTTGTACCGAATTGGAATTCCATGACAATTCCGCTCGCTACTCCTATCGCGAAAGTTAGAGCGAAGATCTTTACCCAGAATTTGGTCATTTTTTCATAGAAGGAATTCTTGGTTTTCAGATACATGCCTTCCATAATGACCAGAATAACTCCCAGTCCAATGCTGAGTGGAGGATAGAGATAGTGAAATGCTATAGTAAAAGCGAATTGAATCCTCGATAACATTTCGAAATCCATCAATGGTTCTCCTTTTTAATAATTTATTTCAGTTGCTTGAATTGGATTTTAGATTTTTTGCAGGTGATTCTATTCCTGAATTGTTTCAAAGTATTTTCTTTTACTGCCCGAGAAATGAACTAATCCATTTCAATAATCTGCTTATTTTAAAGTTCAAATGGCTGGTAAACAATTAAAAAAAATCAATCTGTTTTGCTGGACTCCACTCTCAAAATAAGTGCCATACCCAATATTCCAGGCCATTCTGCCCTATACATTTCAAGGCTATTTTTCGCATTTATGAATTCCTATTTTTGTTTTAATCACCACCTTTTTGGAAACTCTGGACTGATTTTTATGTTAAACTTGAAAAACATTTCAAAAATTGGAAGGGTATATAGATGCAGAAATTATCAACTGGCGAAATTCACATGAACATGAAGCAAACCAATGGTTGGCAATTGGATAGGAATGCCCTGAAAAAGGAATGGAAATTTGAAAATTTTGCCGAAGCTTTGAAATTTATAAATAAAGTGGGCGCTATTGCCGAGAGGCAGGATCATCACCCCGAAATATACAACGTTTATAACCGTGTCACCTTGCGATATTACACCCATGATGTCGGAGGATTAACTCAGCGCGATTTCAGAGCTGCCTCCGAGATTGATAAGCTATAGGATTTATCTTGGGGCATAATGGGACTTCCAACGGATATTTATCTGAGTTACCATGGAAAATAGAATTAATGAGCTTTACTAGAGATTAGTACTTTCAGCCCATTTTCACCTTCGGAGCGGGCAATAATTGCAGCCCCGCAGGCGTCACTCCATACATTCACCGAAGTTCGCATCATATCCAGAATGCGATCTACTGCTAAGATTAAGCCCACCCCTTCCAGCGGCAGATTCACCGCCCGCAGGATGATAGTCATCATCACCAGCCCGGCCATGGGGATTCCGGCAGCCCCGATGCTGACCAGCAAAGCCATAAGTACCACAATGAATTGTTGAGCAAGGGAAAGATCAAATCCATATACCTGGGCAATAAACATAACTGCCACACATTCATAGAGTGCAGTGCCGTCCATATTTACCGTGGAACCAAGTGGCAGAACGAAACTGCAAATCCGGTTGGAAACTCCCGCTTTATTTTCCATGGCATCCATGGTCAGAGGCAGGGTGGCAGAAGAAGATGCGGTGGAAAAGGCAGTCATCAAGGCAGCTGACATAGCTTGAAATTGTTTGAGGGGATGAACCCGGGCGAAGATAAACATTAAAAGAGGTAATGAAAAAAAGGCATGGATCACTAAACCGCTGAAGACCACCAGCATATAATTTCCCAGGGGACCGAAAATTTCAGAGCCGGTCTGAGCCACGATCTTGGCAACTAACGCAAACACTCCCACCGGAGTGAATCTGATGATAAACTGTGTGATCTGCATCATTACTGTAAAAATCCCCTGGAAAAAATCGGTGAGCATCTTCCGGTAAGGCTCAGGCGAGCGGGTAATAAAAAAACCAAATAGCAGGGCAAAGAAAATAACCGGCAGGACGTCCCCTTTGGCCATGGCAGCGATAGGATTGGTGGGAATAATCCCTAATAGAGTATCTCCTAATTTATCAACATTTGCTTCAAACTCTTCCGGCAGCTGTTCAAATCCCAATTGCTCTTTGAGCCCCGGTTTGACTCCCGGCTGGAAAAGATTTACCAGGAAAAGTCCGGTTAAAATTGCGATAAGGCTGGTAGAAATGTAATAAACAAAGGTTTTCAGGCTCAGTCGTCCAAAACTTTCTGCCGAACTGATGCCGGTTACTCCCGAAACGATACTTGAAAATATCAGGGGAATGATGACCATTCGCAAGCAGCGCAGAAATATGGTGCCAAAGACCGATAGTTGTTCGGTTACAAAAAACTGTAATCCAAGCGGCCGGGAGAGAAAGCCTGCCAGGATCCCTATTGACAGGGCAATAAATATTTGCCAGTGCAGTTTAAGTTTCATATTTGTACCACTGGGATTTTATTTTTTCAATTTAAGATAAATACTATTCAAAGCTTGGGAAAAATCCATCAGGAAATCAATTAAAAATTCACTTTCTCGAAAATTATTAAACGAATAGTAGATTTTGGACCTGATTTGCCCTTAGGAATTGAGTAGCAGAATACTACCTTTTTATGAAAATTGTTTAGG
>MESS01000049.1:72302-80314 GCA_001771055.1 Caldithrix sp. RBG_13_44_9 | reverse complement strand
CCAAGAGGCCGGGAGTTCAAATCTCCCCGCCCCGACATGAAAACCCACTGGCAGAAGCCAGTGGGTTATTCGTAATTAAGCTGCGAAGCAGGAGAAAATTATGGGATATCCTTTTAAAGAAATCGAAAATAAATGGCGGAAAAAATGGGAGAAAAATAAAGCCTACACCACCGACCTTCAAAATACTGCAAAAAAATGTTATACCCTGGTGATGTTCATTTATCCCTCTTCGGATAAATTACATCTGGGGCACTGGTTCAATTATGGTTCTACTGATACCTGGGCACGATTCCGCCGGATGAATGGCTATAATGTATTCGAACCAATCGGATTTGATGCTTTTGGATTACCAGCCGAAAATTTTGCGATCAAAACCAAAGGACATCCTCGTGATATCACTGAGGATAATGTTAATTTTATCCGTCAGCAACTTAAAGCGATCGGAGCAATGTACGATTGGAAGAAGGAGTTAGATACCAGCCAGCCAGAATATTATCAATGGACACAATGGATTTTCCTGCAACTGTTTAAAGCAGGTTTGGCCTATCGAACTAAAGCTCCGGTGAATTGGTGTCCTTCCTGTAACACGGTGTTGGCCAAT
Source organism: Caldithrix sp. RBG_13_44_9 (assembly GCA_001771055.1). GTDB lineage: Bacteria > Calditrichota > Calditrichia > RBG-13-44-9 > RBG-13-44-9 > RQOF01. The sequence goes on along the minus strand of MESS01000049.1, from coordinate 79,713 downwards.
GAACAGGTGATGACCGACGATACCTGTGAAAGATGCGGCACAGTGGTAACCAAGAAGAATTTGGTACAATGGTTCTTTAAGATCACAGCTTACGCCGAACGCCTTCTCAAAGGTCTGGAGAAATTAGACTGGCCGGAAAGAACTATGCTGATGCAGAAGAACTGGATCGGCAAGAGTACGGGTGTAGAAATTGAATTTAAGCTGGAAAATCTTTCCACGAAATCGTTCAGGATTTTTACTACTCGTCCGGATACTCTGTATGGAGTTACCTATATGGTCTTAGCCCCGGAGCACCCGCTGGTAGAAAAAATTACCTCTCAAGTTCAAAAAGCGCAGGTTCAGGAGTACGTTAAAAATAGCCTTCGCCAGAGTGAGATTGAACGTACCTCCACTATCAAAGAAAAGGCCGGAGTCTTTACCGGGGCCTTCGCTATCAATCCAGTGAATGAACAGCGCATCCCGATCTGGATTGCAGATTATGTGTTGATGAGCTACGGAACCGGGGCAGTAATGGCTGTTCCCGGGCATGATGAACGTGATTTTGAATTTGCCACTCATTATGATTTACCGATTCAAAAAGTAATCCTGTCGCCGGGCACTGATCCGGATGAACCGCTGACCAAAGCGTATGTGGAACCAGGGATTATGATTAATTCCGGTCCATTCTCCGGATTGAATTCCGAAGAAGGAATAGAAAAAACCTCTGATTGGCTGGAATCTAAAGGGCTGGGGCAACGCAAAGTGAATTATAAATTGCGGGACTGGTTAATATCCCGCCAGCGTTATTGGGGAGCACCCATTCCGATCATTCATTGCTCCAAATGCGGAGAAGTGCCGGTTCCGGAGAAAGATTTGCCGGTTTTATTGCCATATGATGTCGATTTCCGCCCCACCGGCGAATCCCCCTTGAAATATCATGAAAAATTCAAACAAACTACCTGCCCCAGTTGCGGGGAAGCCGCCCAGCGGGAAGTGGACACCATGGATACCTTTGTTGATTCCTCCTGGTATTACTTGCGCTATCTTTCTCCGCGCCTGAAGAGTAAACCTTTCGATAAAAAATTAGTGAATGAATGGTGCCCGGTAGATATGTATGTGGGTGGTGCGGAGCATGCAACCATGCACTTGCTCTATGCCCGATTTATCACCATGGTATTGCATGATCTTAATTTTATCAACTTTACTGAACCTTTCCAGGCCTTGCGCCATCAGGGAGTCATCAAGGGGCCGGATGGTTTGCGGATGAGGAAATCCCGGGGAAATGTGGTGAATCCGGAAGAATACCTTGAAAAATATGGATCGGATGCTTTCCGTTGTGCTTTGATGTTCGGTTTTGAATTCGAGAAGGGTGGTCCCTGGAGTGATGAAAGTATTGCTTCGCTCGACCGATTTCTGAACCGGGTGTGGAGGTTGTTCGAGAGTTTCCAATGGGTATTTAGTGAAAAAATACTGGAGGCTGAATTCGGGCCTGATGAAAAAGAACTCCACCGGATACTTCATTACTCAATCAAAGGGGCAACCGAGGATACCGAACGCTTCCATTTTAACACCGCCATCAGCCGGATCATGGAACTGGTAAACGGATTATACCGCTACAGTGGCGAGAAAACAAAAGAAGCACTCAATGCACCTTTACTGAAAGAAGTGATTGAAAAGTTGAACCTTCTGCTTACCCCATTCGCTCCCCATCTGGCTGAGGAGTTATGGGAAAAAACCGGTCATTCTTCCAGCATGTTTCTTCAAAGCTGGCCCCAGTATGATCCTAAAGCCCTGGAAGCTGATTTGATTAATTATGGAATTTTGATCAACGGAAAAGTGAGAGCTCAGATGGAGATCGACCGGAACCTTTCGACCATGGAGATTGAAAAAATCGCCCTGCAGTCCGGGCGGATTCCTGAATTGATTAAAGGAAAAACCATCCGCAAAATTATTGTGGTTCCTGAAAAGGTAGTTAATATTGTGGTCAGTTAACTCATGAACTATACTCATATCCTCGAAATTCCGCCAATCACTGATTGGACAAATCTTCTTCTGCTGTTTGCCGGAATCTTTCTCGTGATTCTGATATCTGAGGTTATCCGGAAAAAATTGCATTGGTCACAAGAGGCGACCCGAAAGATCGTGCACATTTCAGTTGGTCTGATGCTGCTTCTCACTCCGGTGCTTCTGAAAACTTCTTTGCCATTATTGGTCATTTCTTTATTTTTTACCATCTTTAATTTTGTAGCCTTAAAAAAGAATTTGTTACCGGGGATTCATATTGACCGCCATAACCTGGGAACGGTTTATTATGCTTTTTCATTCCTGGTCCTGGTTCTCCTGTTCTGGACAGATTATAAAATCATTATTATTGCCGCTATGATGGTGATGGCGGTAGGTGATGCGGCCGCTGCCATTGTCGGCCATAATGTTTGGGAACCGCATATTTATCAATTAATTCGCGACCAAAAATCACGGGAAGGTTCTATGGCAATGTTTGTAGTGAGTGCGGTTGCTATTTTTATGACCTTCCTGTTATATCCTCCAAATCTGGCCACGTCCAGCCATCACATCTTCTATCTACTGCTTTTTTCCCTGATGGCGGCGGTGGTTGCCACGGCAGCAGAAGCACTGGGAGACCGCGGGAATGACAATCTTTCTGTTCCGCTCCTCACGGCTTTTGTTCTCTACTTTTTATTAAGTGGTGATAAAATCCATCATTTTCAATTCCTTATTGGAATGCTGCTGGGAGGAACAGTAGCATTCTTCTCTTATAAGGTCAGATTTCTGACCGCCAATGGAAGTATATCAACTTTTCTCCTGGCTAATGTGATATTCGGTTTTGGCGGCTGGAAATGGACCATCCCGATAATGACTTTTTTCTTGCTTTCCAGTCTGCTGTCAAAACTGGGAAAGACATCTTATGATGAAATTTTTGAAAAAGGAAGCCGCCGGGATTATCTGCAGGTTTGGGCCAATGGGGGATTAGCTGGATTGCTGATGATCTGGGAAATACTTAAACCCCATCCCTTCATCTATCTGGCTTATCTGGGTGCCATGGCTGCAGCCACTGCTGATACCTGGGCTACTGAAATTGGGATGCGGCTTGGCCGGAAACCCCGCCTGATCTCAAACTTCAAACCAGTTCCACCGGGTACTTCTGGAGGCGTTACTCTGGGTGGATTATGGGGCGCCTTCCTGGGATCTCTTATTTTAGCACTTGCCGGATTGGGATTTCTTCCTGAATATCAACCGATAGAAAAACTTCTAATTATTTTGCTGCTCACCCTTGCAGGAATGACAGCCAGTCTGGTTGATAGTTTATTAGGAGCAACAGTGCAGGTTCAATACCGTTGCAGCGTTTGTCAGAAGATCACTGAAAAACGCATCCATTGTAAAACAAACCAGACAGTACCCATATCCGGTCTCAAATGGATGAACAATGATATGGTCAATTTTTTTAATACTCTGGCTGGGACTATATTGATTCTTTGGTTTTTACAGCTGTTCACACTATTAATTCCCTGGCAAGGACCGTATTAATTTCCTGGTTTTTACAACAGTTCCCCTCCTTAAATCTAATCGAATTAAAAATTACCTTTCATAGTTTTCCTGCTTGCTGTTTGCTGTTTTTATCAGCAAATTCTTGTGGACTTTAAATATTTATTGAGAGGTCTAAGCGTGAGCAAACATCGTTCTACAACATCTGGTTCCCAGTTCCGATCTCCCAAAGCTGAACCAATAAAATTAAATAGAATAGATTTTCAGTCGAATAATTTCTGGGAATATTGTGATAATTGTGGCCAAAAACTGGTGACACGTAAATGTGAATTTATCTGTCCCGCTTGCGGTTTTTTCCATAGTTGTTCTGAACCATAATCAGGGAGCATTTGTGAGCCTTTATCAGAAACATGTGTTTATCTGTGAAAATGTAAGGGATGACTCTGATACCCGGGGTTCCTGCAGCCAGAAGGGAAGTCCCGATTTCCGAAACAAATTAAAGGAAGAAGTTGACCGTCTGGGTTTGAAATCTAAGATCAGGATCAATAAGGCTGGTTGTTTAGGCACCTGCAACCAGGGCATCTCAATGGTCATTTATCCGGAAGGAATCTGGTATGGTAAGGTGACAGAAGCAGATCTACCCGAAATCATTGAAAAGTCTTTATTGAACAATGAAAAAATCGACCGTCTGTTAATGCCCTTTATGAGAAAAAAAGTTTAGACCTGCTGCTGGCTGATTTTCTTAAAAGGTTGATGAATAATTTTAAATACCTATCAAGACTTGACTAATAGCCAATATCCAATCACTGCTGTCACAATCTCCACCACCATAATCAGGTTCTGATACCAAATAGTTGATTACCCCCCTGGGGGAGTTATAAATAAAGGGTCACACTGTTGCGGAAGAATATTCAACCCTCCCTGATATTATCATTAACTAATTGATTTTTAGGTAATCCAACTTATATCCACAGGTACGATCGATTTGATTTAAGTTAAAAATTTATTATATTTTAACCTTTGTGCAGCAAGGGTGCATTTCGGTGGATTTTTGGAAAAGAAAATAAGACCAGAGTCCAGTTGTGAAAGTTGAATAGTTTAATAGTATCAGAGATAAACATGCGGAATATCCGGTTATTGTTAGAATATGAAGGAACGAATTATCAAGGCTGGCAGAGTCAAGAAAACGCCGGAGGAATTCAGGATATTCTGGAGGAGGCCATTTTTAAACTTACCCAGGAGACAGTCCGGGTAGTGGCAGCCGGCCGTACCGACAGCGGGGTTCATGCCCGGGGTCAGGTAGTTAACTTTCACCTGCAGAAAGAGCTGCCGGTAAATAAGATTTATATGGGATTGAATGCTTACCTGCCGCGTGATATTGTTGTTAAAAATTCTGAAGTAGCAGCTCCAGATTTCAACTCCCGATTTGATGCCAAACAAAGAATTTACCAGTATTTTATCTATTTTGAACGAACCGCCATTTATCGCAATCTATGCTGGCAGCTTTTTTCCAAGATTGATACTCAGATAATTTTTCCCCTGGCGGAGATAATTCTAGGAGAACATGATTTTAGCTCTTTCTGCCGATTGGAAACTCAGACTAATCATAAAAAATGCCAGGTATTTGAATCATCCTGGCGCTGGGAGAATGATTTTCTGATCTACCGGATCGGCGCCAACCGGTTTTTACATGGTATGGTAAGGACCCTGGTGGGAACAATGACCGAAGTGGGACGAGGGAAGTTAGCTCCGGATCAGTTTAGCGTGATTCTACAAGCTAAAGATCGAAATCAAGCCGGAAATACTGCTCCGGCAAGGGGCTTGTTTTTGGAGCAGGTTGTATATTAAATTTGACACCCGAGAGGAGAAATGAAGCGAATGCTGAAAATATTACTTGTTGGTTTTCTCATCATCTTTTTTGAATTGAATTGTCAAAGTACCGCTGAACGACAGGCAAGTGCTGGTGATTCCTCCTTGGTCAGCTCTGCCTATGCCCAGGTTGATACGAATAACCGGGAAATTGTCGGAGAGCAGATCTTCCAATCCCGTCAGAACGCCATTACCCGGGCGGTGGCTCAAGTGAGCCCCGCTGTTGTGAGTATAACCGTTAAGGAGATTCAGCGGGTGGTGCAGCGAAATCCTTTCATGGATGATCCTGCCTTGCGATATTTTTTCCCGGAACTTTTCCGTGACCGGGTGTCTGAGAGAGAGGTGACCAATATGGGCAGCGGATTTGTCATTTCACCGGATGGCTATATCCTTACCAATGATCATGTAGCTGGAAAGGGAGATGAAATCATTGTTACCCTTCCGGGAGGAGAACAACATAAAGCAATTCTGGTCGGGACTGATCGGGTTTCGGATGTAACTCTATTAAAGATTGATGGAAACCGATTCCCTTTCCTTAAAATGGGAAATTCAGATAATCTGATCGTAGGGGAGTGGGTCATCGCTTTTGGGAATCCTTTCGGACTTTTTCCATTAAGCAATCAGCCTACGGTAACGGTCGGAGTGATCAGTGCCATCAATCGTGATTGGGGAAAGATTGAGCAAAGCGGCCGGCTTTATAAGGACATGATCCAGACCGATGCGGCCATCAATTATGGGAACAGCGGTGGTCCGCTGGTAAATTCACTAGGACAGGTAATCGGCATGAACACCTTTATTTATACCGGAAGCCCTTATGAACACGGCTTTGTGGGGATTGGATTTGCCATCCCTATTAACCGGATTCAGAAAATCAGTGAGCAGATTAAAGTAAGCGGAGGAGTGAACCGCAATATCTGGTGGGGCTTCAGGGTTCAGGATCTCAATGATGTCATTGTTCGGGCCCTGGGGCTCAAAGTAAAACAGGGAGTAATTGTTACTCAAATCGATACGGGTAGTTCAGCCGATAAGGCGGGTTTGAAAACCGAAGACGTGATCCTGCGGGTAGGTAACCAGACTGTCACCAATACCGACCATATCATTAAAATTCTGGAAGATATGGACGTACAGGTTGGCGATAGTATTGAAATGTATATCATCAGGGAGCAAAAAGAACAGAAAATAAATATGAAATTATTGGAAGCCAAGTGAAAGATGATACCACGATACACTTTACCGGAAATCAGCAGGATTTGGGAGGATGAGAATAAATTTCAGATCTGGCTGGAGATTGAAATTCTAGCCTGTGAAGCCCAGGCAGAGTTGGGAATGATTCCCAAAGCCGCAGTTGAGGAAATCCGTCAGAAAGCCCGATTTGATGTCCAGAAAATTTTACAGATTGAAGAAACTGTCCAGCACGATGTGATCGCTTTTTTAACCAATGTTGCAGAGTATGTTGGACCTTCTGCTCGCTATATTCACTTTGGAATGACCTCTTCCGATATCCTGGATACCACCTTGGCCATACAGATGAAACAGGCTGGTGAATTGATATTGAAAAAGCTGGAAGAGTTGAAAGAAATACTGGCGCTGCAGGCTCTGAAATATAAGGATACCGTGATGGTAGGTCGAACCCATGGAATTCATGCCGAACCCATCACCTTTGGGTTGAAATTGGCTTTGTGGTACAGCGACACTCTCCGCGGCGCGGAACGGCTGAAAAGTGCCATCAAAACCATCTCGGTCGGACAGATTTCCGGGGCAGTAGGCACCTATGATCACCTGGATCCAAAGGTGGAAGAATATGTTTGCCAGAAACTTGGCCTTAAACCTGATCCTATATCCACACAAATCATCCAACGGGATCGCCATGCTGATTATATGAATTCCCTGGCCTTGATTGGCAGCAATTTGGAAAAGATTGCTACCGAGATCCGGCACCTGCAGAAGACCGAAGTGCTGGAGGTAGAAGAACCTTTCGGAAAAGGACAAAAAGGATCCTCCGCCATGCCGCACAAGAAAAATCCGATTATGTGTGAGAGAATTACCGGAATGGCTCGACTTC
>MESS01000049.1:61200-72294 GCA_001771055.1 Caldithrix sp. RBG_13_44_9 | reverse complement strand
TATACCATTACCGCAATGGAAAACATCACCCTGTGGCACGAGCGGGATATTTCCCACTCATCGGTGGAACGGGTGATCATACCGGATGCCACCATGACTCTTTATTATATGCTCCAGAAAATGATCCAGATTTTAAAGGGAATGGCGGTTTATCCGGAAAATATGAAAAAAAATCTTGAAAAAACTCAGGGATTAATTTTTTCCCAGCCGGTATTACTGAAATTGATTGAAAAAGGCATTAGCCGGGAATTGGCCTACCAGCTGGTGCAGAGAAGTGCAATGACTGTTTGGCAGGAAGGTAAGGATTTTGGACAGATATTAAAAAATGATCCGGAAGTAAAAAAATATCTGCCAGCTGAAGAAATTGATAGAATTTGTAATTTGGAATATCGTTTAAAGAATGTAAATTATATATTTAAAAGATTAAATCTTATTTAAGACCGGAGGAAATTGTGAAGACTACTGAAAAGTTGGTGGAAGGGCGTACCAAAATCTTATATAAAGGTGAGCAGGAAGGACAGCTGCTGATGGAATTTTTAGATACCCTGCCGCTTGATACTCCGCGTAAAACTTCCTTAAAGGGTAAAGGGGTAATCAATGCAGAAATTACCAGCTATGTATTTGAATATCTTCACAGCTACAATGTACCTACTCATTTTATTAAACGTCCCAGTGATAAAGTTCTGCAAGTAAAAAAATTACAGATGATTCCCCTGCAAATGCTCATCTGGAATATCGCTACCGCCGGTTTATCGAAACGCCTGGGTATCGCGGAGGGAACAATCCTGGAGACACCGGTAATTGAATTTTATTTGAAGGATGCAAAATTAAAAAATCCGATGATCAATGATTATCATGCTTTTGCATTAGGACTATGTGACAGAAATGATATGGGGGCGATCATTCGGATAGGAACAAAAACGAATGCTGTCCTCCGTTCATATTTTCAGCGAAAAAATCTTTCTTTGGTGAATTTCACCCTGGAGTTTGGTAAGTTGGGAAATCAGGTAATGATTGGCGATGAAATTTCTCCGGATACCTTCAGCATTTGGGGAATATCGTCAGAAGGAAAACTGGACAAAAAAACTTTTATTATTGGCAGTGAAAATGCTAAACAAGTCTATCATAAACTGCATGAAATGTTTCTAAAATGAAGGAGTGATGTTCCATAATACCCATTACTAAATATGGTTATGCTATTGTTTTTGGCGGCTGGGCACTTTTTCTTTTATTTCTTATTTTAGCGGTCATCTGCCGGCAACCCTTCTTTTATTATTTAACGGTGCTGATCGGGATTATTAGTTGTTTCAATCTGCTTTTTTTTAGAGATCCTCAACGTACAATTCCCGAAAATCCTCAGGCGGTACTTTCTCCAGCCGATGGCCGAGTAATTCAGATCATGGAAGTAATGGAAGATAATTTTTTCCATTGCAAGGTGCAGCGACTGAGTATTTTTCTATCGGTATTTAATGTCCATGTGAATCGTTCACCGATCTCTGGCAAAGTGGAATATTTTGATTACCGGAAGGGAGCCTTTCGGCCGGCTTTTGAAGAAAATGCCTCCATTGAAAATGAACAATCTGCCATTGGGATCGTGGATCAGGAAGGCCGTAAAATCATGTTCACTCAAATTGCCGGAATCATCGCCCGGCGGATCGTCTGTGATTTACGAGAAGGAAATCATACCAGGGCTGGAGACCGAATGGGAATGATCCGTTATGGATCGCGGATTGATATTTATTATCTGCCAGAACAATTGGAACTAAAAGTGCAGATTGGAGATAAGGTAAAAGGTGGTGAATCAATAATAGGAGTCTTTAAGTGAAAGTAAGGACCAATTGGGTTCCGAGTGCTTTTACCATGACCAATCTTTTTTGCGGATACCTTTCAGTAGTACTGAGTACTAGTGGTCGTTATATCCAGGCAGCCTGGTTGATTGTTGCTGCAGCGGTGCTGGATACACTGGATGGGAAAATCGCCAGGTTTGCCAAAGCAGATTCCCACTTTGGAGTAGAATATGATTCCCTGGCTGATGTGGTCTCCTTTGGTTTTGCACCTTCCATGTTATTATATAAAACTGTTTTTATAAATTGGGGAATATTAGGAATATTCATCAGCGCTGGCCCGCTGGTTTTTGGATCCATTCGTCTGGCCAGGTTTAATATCCGCCTAAAAGGTTTTAATAAGGATTTTTTTGAAGGTTTGCCCATTCCGGCTGCTGCCGTAACCATGGCCACCTTTCTGGTTTTTAATTTTCACTTCTGGGGATTTTTACGCTGGGAGAAGGTCTGTTTGTTTCTGGTCATTGCCTTATCGGTTCTAATGGTGACCAGTATCCGCTATGAGACTTTTCCCAATTTTTCCCTGCAGAGTGGCCTGCAAAATCGATATAAATTTCTGGTAGTGATTGGCGGGACATTGTTAGTTATTCTTTTTCCTCAGGAAGCTTTTTTCCCGCTGTCCATCATTTATGTGCTATCCGGTCCGTTTAATTTAACCTGGCAGATTCTGCGAGGCGGAAATGGTGCAAATTCTGAAAAAAATGAAGGATGAATCATATGAAAGCCGTAATCAAAGTTCGCCTCAAAAATGGTATACTTGATCCTCAGGGTAAGACTGTTAATAATGCTTTACATCATCTGGGATTTGGCAGTATCAATGATGTCCGGATAGGAAAGTTGATCGAATTGACCATAAAGGAGAAGAAACAGGATGTTGCCAGAAAAAAAATTGAAGAAGCCTGTAAGAAGTTATTGACGAATCCTATTATTGAGGACTTTACCTATGAATTAATAGAGGATTAATGTGAAGATCGGGGTAGTAGTATTTCCGGGATCGAATTGTGATCATGATATGTTTCATGCCTTTAAGACCGTGAATGGAGAGAATGTCCATTTTATTTGGCATCAGGATACTTCTTTAGCTTCATTTGAAGCAGTGGTTCTGCCGGGTGGATTTTCATATGGAGATTATTTACGGGCCGGTGCCATCGCCAGATTCTCGCCTATCATGAAAGAGGTAATACAGTTTGCCAGGGAAGGGAAGCCGGTCCTGGGAATCTGCAATGGATTTCAAATCCTGACTGAGAGTGGACTTCTGCCCGGGGCCTTAAGACGTAATGAAAATTTGCGTTTTGCCTGCAAACATGTCTATATTCGAACAGAAAATTGTCAGACGATTTTTACCAGCAGGTTGCAAAAAGGTCAAATTTTGTCAGTTCCAATTGCCCATGGAGAAGGAAACTATTTTATAGACGAGATTGGTCTGAAAAAACTGGAGGACAGTCAGCAGATTGTTTTTCGATATTGTTCGACAGTTGGCCTTTTGGCTGATGAATTTAATCCCAACGGTTCGCTGGATCATATTGCTGGGATTACCAATAAGGAAGGAAATGTTTTAGGGATGATGCCCCATCCGGAGAGAGCAGTTGAACTGCTTCTTGGTTCACAGGATGGCCGATATATATTTGAATCCCTGATCTCGCAGGTATAGAAGGAGAGTAAAGTGATACGCAAAAAAAGTCTGGGCTGGATATTTCTGATTTTATTATTTGGTATCTTTGTCGGTAGTGCATTGGGTGAGGTATTGTCTTATATGTTACCGGCAGGTGTGGTAAAAGACTTTTTTCTCAGAGCAGCCCATTTCAGCCTCGGTCCAGCTACCTTAAATTTAATTGTGATCACCTTTACCATTGGCTTCAGCTTCAAGCTCAATATAATCAGTGTGTTAGGTGTGGTAATTACTGCCTATTTTTTACGCTGGGCACAATGATTATTTATAGTTAAACCCATGGATATGATTGGGTAATTTACATTTTATATCTTGAAGGAGTATGATATGTTTGGAATTGGTCCCCCGGAATTATTGGTCATCTTTCTGATCATTCTTATTTTATTTGGTGCTAAAAGACTGCCAGAACTGGCCCGCTCTCTAGGTCGCTCGATAAATGAATTTAAAAATGCCACCCAGAATATTAAGAGTGAATTGGATGTGACCAAAGAGGATTTACCGAAAGAAAAAAGAATTCCTGAAGAAAAGAAAGAATCTGGTACCAAGAACAAGGATTCAGAACCCTACGCCGGGTAACAACTGTCAGCTAGTTATTCAGTTTTTTTGCCGGATCATCGAATCAGATCTGATAGGGGGTAGAATTTTACCCGGCAAAATAGACTGAGATTTAGCGCCTTTTGATAACACTTCAAGATCAGTTTGGGAAATTTGGAAGATTATGCCCGTACTGCGACCATCCAATTTTCTCGCAGCGGGCATTTTTTGGATAAGTGAAAATTAATAAGTATTCCTGGCAGAATTAAATTCGTTTCAGCTTTGAACAAAAATACAAATGCTTACTGACAGAATATCACCAATTTTTAAATTTTTCGATTCAGTGAAAAGGAAATAGAAATCAGGTAGAATATTTGGAAAAAAGGACCAAGGTAAAAAAACAGGTATTGATTATCGAAGATGAGCCCGATCTCTCGGCAGTGTTTGTTAACCTGCTGGAAGTTTTTGGCTTTGAAGGCTCAGTGGCCGATACTGCCCAACAGGCGAAAAATATTCTTGTTCATCATGAATACGACCTGTTTATCATCGATCTTACTCTTCCGGATCGCCCTGGCATCGATCTGTATAAAGATATAGTTGTGCTTCACCCGGAATATAAAGGTAAAGTAATATTTACCAGTGGATTTAATGTTACGGATGAATTACATCAAATTATTGAAAGAGATGGTGCATCGTTCCTGGCCAAACCTTTTTCCATGGATAAACTAAAAAAAGTTCTCGATCGGTGGATGTAATTTTTTTAAGACAATCCTGTTACTTCAGTGTCGTATCCTCACATAGTATTATCGACAGCAGATAAAAAACTGGGATCTATTATCCCTGGAAAGGAATGGTCATGAAAAGACCCCTTGAACCTTTTCGGATTAAAGTAGTTGAGCCGGTTAAATTAGTCAGCAGACAAGAGAGAGAAAAGTTAATCAGAGCTGCGGGATTTAATATTTTTAAATTGCCGGCTGAAAAAATATTTATTGATCTTCTCACAGATTCAGGAACCTCGGCCATGAGTGATTATCAATGGGCGGGTTTAATGCAAGGTGATGAATCATACGCTGGCTGCCGGAATTTTTTTCACCTCAAAGAGACCATCCATGATATCATGGGTTATGATTACATTTTACCTACTCATCAGGGCCGGGCGGCCGAGAATATTTTATTCTCTACTTTATTGTCAAAAAATGACGTGGTTCCGAGTAATATTCACTTTGATACCACCCGCGCAAACATTGAGTACCTGGGAGCCCGGGCGGAAGATTGTGTGATTGAAGAAGGATTAAATTCTGAATTAAAACATCCTTTCAAGGGAAATCTGGACCTTCAGAAATTAAATCAGGTTTATAAACGGTATGGTAAAAATAAGATACCGCTGGTTTGTCTGACCATCACCAACAACAGTGGTGGAGGGCAGCCAGTATCGATGGAAAATATCCGCCAGGTTGCTGAATTCTGTCGCAGGAATAGATTATTGTTCTTCCTGGATGCAGCCAGGTTTGCCGAGAACGCATATTTCATTAAAATGCGGGAAAAAGCATATGGAAAAACTAAGATAAAACAGATTGTGAAAGAAATGTTCTCCTATGCAGATGGCTGCTGGGTAAGTGCCAAGAAAGATGCGTTGGTCAATATTGGCGGTTTTATTGCTCTTAAAGATGAAAAACTATTCCAGAAATTGCAGAATCTGCTTATTCTCCGGGAAGGATTTCCTACCTATGGAGGACTGGCAGGACGTGATCTGGAAGCCATGGCCAGAGGTTTATATGAAGTGCTGGAAGAAGACTACTTGTCGTATCGTATTCAACACACCGCCTATCTGGGAAATCTTTTAATAGCTGCCCAAATTCCGGTGGTACAACCTATCGGTGGGCATGCGGTTTACATCGATGTAAAAAAATTCATTCCTCAAATACCCCAATCTCAATTCCCGGGCCAGGCGTTGACGGTGGCTCTTTACCGGCAAGCCGGTATCCGGGCGGTGGAAATTGGCAGTTTAATGTTTGCCACAAAAAATCCCAAAACCGGCCGCTGGATCTATCCCAAGCTGGAATTGGTAAGGCTGACTATCCCACGCCGGGTTTATTCAGCTTCACATCTGGAATATGTAGCCGAAGCTGTGATTGCCATCAGTAAAAAAAGAGAACAACTTAAAGGTTTAAAGCTGGTCTATGAACCGCCATTTTTAAGACACTTTACAGCAGTATTAAAGGAAATTGAGTAGTATTTCTGAGAATGAGCCTGTTCAAGAATTGGTTATTACTTGAAGAATACTGATAATTCGCGGGGTATCTGTTATCTTTTTGAGCACCAGCCGGTGAGAAGATGAATGAAAGAATCGATCGTTAAATGAGAAAGGACAAGTATTATTGTGGAAAACTACTGGTTTAATTCTCAGATTCTGGAAGAACTGAAAAATCTCTCGTCTGATTTCCCCCCAAAAGAAAGTTACAAGATCATCTTTATCGGAGAAAAGGGAATCACTAAACATGACTGGATCCAGTTTTATGTTTCTCATTATCCTCTGGAGAAGATCATTTTAAATGAGTTGGATTTTTCTATTCAGGATTTCAGTACCGATTCTTTTTTATTTGAATCATTTAAATTCTATTTAAATAACTTGCCAGAATTTGAACAATATCTTTCCGGTTTTTCCAGGAGCCATCAAAAATATATCCGCCACAAACTGGAAAATTTTCCAAAAGTGGCGGAGAATTATATTGACTGGTATTTGGAGATATATCTTGAATTTTTGGCCTTTCATGCCAAAAATGTTTCCTTTTTCATCATCCTGGAAAATGTTGATCAGCTGGATCAGCAAGATTTTGAAAAACTGCTCGAGTTTCTCAATAATTTTCAGGAGTTACCGGTTCAGATGGTGTTTTCCCGGGACAGGGATCGATCCCTCAAGCAATCGATACCTGCTGCTCAGGAGGTGCTCCTGTCAAAACTGTCGATTCATTCCGTCGAGAAAGCCATCCAGAAATTTTGTAATACTTCGGTTGTTAATGCCCGCCTGGTCACCAATCACTGTTATCTTAAAACTGCCGGCAATCCTTTAAAAATTACCTTACTTTTAGCATCCATATATCGCTCTATCCTGCAAAAAAATCAACAAGAATTTATAAACTTAAAAAACCTTCAGAAATTAAAAATACCTGAAAGTTGGGAGGAGATTTTCCATCGCTTTTATCAAACTGAAGAAAAAACAGCCGCAAAAATTCTGGCTTCTTTGACCCTCCTGGATGAGCCAATCCCCGAACAGGATTTTATCAACATAGTCCGCCATTTTAATTTTAAAAATAATTTTTATAAAAGATGGGTGGAGCTGGGTATCATGGGATACATCCATCATGAAGGAGAGAGCTGTATCAGAGTGCATCAGCACCATTTTACCAAATGGGTGAAGAGGGAAATTCCGGTTGAAGAATTATCGGACATCTTAATTCCGATAGCGCAAATGCAGGTGAATGGTGAATTACAGCGGGTTTACCTGTTGTCGGAATTACTGCATCGCTGTCATGAAACTGAGCTGGCCACAATTCTTGCCGAGAAAGAAGGTCGTTACTTTTTGAGTAAAGGTCAATATCTTAAGGCTGCTGACCGCTTATATTTTGTGATAAGGATTTCCGATTCAGGAACCACGGTACTGCCTCATATTGCTCAACTTCTAGAATTGTTAGGTGATACCTATCTGTATATCCGAAGTTATGAAAATGCTTTTGAAATACTGAAGAAATACCGGTCAACTTTTTATGTCCATGAACGCGAAAATGAGCTATTTGCCAAATCTAAATGGTTGGAGATCAATTTGAAGATGGCGAAGGCTCTGGTAGAAATGGATTCCTATCAGGAGGCACGCTACCTCATCCGGGAAACCCGGGTAAAGAAGTTTTGTCATCCCCGGATCATCGGACAGTGTTATGAATTGTTGGGAGATATAGAAGTGAATTTGGCCCATAGTTTGCCGGCCATTCAACACTATCGCAAAGCATTGATCTCTTATCGCGAGACCGGAAATTCGGCAGATTTGTTTCAGCTCTATTTTAAATTAAAAAACTTACTGAGAGAAAATTTCCAACAGCAACTGGAATTAATTCAACAAATACTAGTAGTATCGACCAGAGAGACTGTTTTTAGAGAGCTTCGGGCAGTGCTGCTGCGTGATAAAATACATTTATTATTGCAGAACAAAGCCTTTGATAAAGCATTGAGAGATTGCATCGAATTACAGCAGCTGCTCGCTCACCTCTACCAGCCCAAATTAAAAGTACAGCTTGCCTTTTACCTTGGAGAGATTTATGCCCAGCGAGGGAAATGGCATTCCGCGCTCGAACAGTTAACGCGGGCCAGCAAAGAAAATTATGTTCTTCAACGTCCGGATCTGTTCATCCAGACCCTGATCCAATTAGCCCTGATCTATAAAGAACAGGCATTATATGGAAATGCTTTGCGAATATTAAACTCTGCTTTAGAACAGGCTGTGAAAAAGGAATTCCTGGAGCAAATGAATGAGATTAAACTGCACCTGGGTCATCTTTATCTTCTGGTACACAATTTTTTAAAGGCATTTGAGTCACTCGGTGAGGTTCAGGAGTGGGCAGACCGACAGCAAAAAAACCATCTGAGATTTCTGGTAAGGTTATATCTCAGTTATTATGAGATCCGCCAAAAAAGAATGGATAAAGCCCGGCGACTTCTCAGTGAATCAAAACGAATCCTCAACTTGAATTTTAATCTGATTGATTACCTGAACTACTTATTTTATCTAACGATCTGGCTGATTAACAGGGACCGCCAGACACAGGCCCTGCGGGTAGTACAACAACTTCTGTCCAAATCAAAAAAAATACCACGGTATCAAACTTCGGGTTATTACCTTCGGGGAATGGCTGAATTCAGACTGCAGAATATAACCGCTGCCAAAGATTCCCTTAAAAAAGGCCTGGCCTTATCATCCAGCTGGAATTTCCCGCAGATTAAATATCTGATCCTATGTGAACAAGCCCGGCAAAGCGGATCTACTGAAAATCAAAAACAATCACAATTGCGGTATCAAAGGGCCTGTCGTTATATCAAGTCAATGGCTGAAAATTTCGGCGATGAAATTCTGGGTACCCAATTCCTGGAGTCCAAAACTCATGTGGACATACTGGTCCAATGCAAAAAATAATTCAGAAGAAAAAAGGAATTTTTTAAAATGATTTTTATTGATTCAAAGATAAATTTTGATATGCATTTCCCGGGGATTCCAATAATATTTCTACATGCTTTTCCTTTGAATCATCAGATGTGGCAACCGCAAATGGAATTTTTACGAGCACGGAATATCGGCTATATCGCTCCTGATCTCCCGGGCTTTGGTAAAAGTCCGTTGCTGAGAGCTATCCTGAACATGGAAATCTATACTGAAGATCTGATGTTACTGATAAAACAACTTCACATAAAAAAAGCAGTATTTATTGGACTTAGTATGGGAGGCTATATTGCTTTTTCGCTATTCCGGAAATCGCCGGATATATTTGCCGGCTTGGTTTTAGCAAATACCCGCGCTGCAGCAGACGATGAACCAGGTCGTTTAAGAAGATTGAGCATGATCCATAATTTATCTGAAACCAAAGATCCACGACCCATTTATGAGCAGCATCTGATCAAATTTTTTACCTCCAAGACCGGAGAGGAGAATAGAGACTTAATAGAATTCACTCACCGTTTGATGGGTGAATCCACTCTGGCCGGGATTGTCTCCGCGCAACAGGCCATGGCCAGTCGGAGTGATGCATTTGACCTTCTTCCCTTAATGAGTTTTCCGGTGCTGCTGATCGCCGGATCGAGAGATGAATTAACTACTGTTGAGGATGCAAAAAGAATGGCTGAAAATCTTCCTGATTCAGAATTAAAAATTATCGATGAAGCGGCTCATCTGAGTAATCTGGAAAAACCGGAATTATTCAACTCATTTCTTTCTGAATACCTGGAAAAATTGAATGTAACCAGACCAGACCGGTAAAGATGACGGGAATGAAATCTCAACTTTCATTTATGCTTAGTGTCCTGCTCATCATTGCCGGATTATCATGTCAGGATTCTGGTAAAAAACCGGAAGCGGGAATAATGAAAGCCAGGCAGATCGCCAAGAAAATTATGATTCTTGATTCTCATTTAGATGTTCCTCATCGCTTAAGTAAAAATTATGAGGATATTTCTTTGCGCACTGCTAAAGGACATTTCGATTATCCGCGGGCCGTGGCAGGCGGACTGAATGTTGCTTTTTTTGCAGTTTTTATACCGGCGTCTCTGCAGGAAAAAGGAGGCGCAAAAGAGAAAGCGGACCAGCAAATAGACCTCATATTCGATCTGCAAAACAAATGGCCGGACAAGTTTCAGGTCATAACTTCGGCTGCAGAAGCCAGAAAATTAAATTCTCCGGACAAAATTCTGCTAGGGATCGGGATTGAAAATGGCGCAGCTCTGGAAGATGATGTGGAAAATGTCAAATATTTTTTCGATAAGGGGGTCCGTTATATCACTCTTACCCATTCCAAAAATAACCGGATTTGTGATTCCTCTTTTGAGGAGAAAAAGAACTGGCAGGGAGTGAGCCCGTTTGGGAAAAGAGTAATCGAAAAAATGAATGACCTGGGCATTATGATAGATGTATCGCATGCTTCGGACCAGGCTTTCTGGGACATTATCAGCATTTCCCGAGCGCCGGTGATCGCTTCGCATTCCGGCTGCCGGACTTTTATCCCGGATTTTGAGAGGAATCTGGATGACAGGATGATTCAGGCTATTGCCAAAAATGGGGGAGTGATCCAGATCCCGTTTGGCTCCTATTTTCTAAATAAGGAATTTAACCGGCAGGGAGAGATAGTCCGTAAACAGGTCATTGAATATATGACCGAAAAAAAGCTTTCCGAAGGAGATACCGCCTCAGAAAAATATTATGAGAAATTGAAATCAGAATTTCCGGCTGCAGCCGGTAAACTGAACGATCTGATTGATCAAATTGAATATGTGATCAAACTGGTTGGAATCGAT
>MESS01000049.1:59982-61174 GCA_001771055.1 Caldithrix sp. RBG_13_44_9 | reverse complement strand
TGGAATCGCCGCTCTTCCCCAGGGGATAGAGGATGTGTCCAGCTATCCGCATATTATCCAGGAGCTATTAACACGCGGGTATTCCGAAAAGGATATTCGAAAGATCTGCGGGGAAAATTTCCTGCGGGTGTGGTTTGAGGTCGAGCAACTTTCTCATGAGCCTTCATCCCTATAAATGGATTTTCCATAGCTCGATGGAAGTTATACATTTCACGCATCGGAGTACGATATTGGCTTAATCAGAACTTTTTCCGAAGGTCCATATATCATTCAGTATATAATTGGAAACCGTTCCAACTATGATCCCAATCAGGTTGGATAGTAAATAATAAACATTGAAAACCTCAGTCAGAATGATGAGGAGAAGCCAATTAAATAATATCGCGGTCAGGCCGACCGATATATGATATTGAGTAAAGCGTTGCAGGAATCTCTTTTTTGCCCGATCTCCCCAGGTCCAGAGATCATTTAAAATAAAATTACCAATAATCGATATCTCGATTGCAATAATACCGGATACCCAATAGGTTATTCTTAATATTTCGGTGAAAAAAAATAAAACAGTCATGTTTACCAGGACCCCGCTTAAACCTACAACTGCAAATTTCACTACCCGGACATGCAGTACATTATTTCCCAGGTATGACTTGAGACTCTTTGCTATCTTCATTTCAGTTCAGGAGTTGTTGATTTACCGAAGAAAGTTAATCAACTCTCACTGGCTTTGAAATGAGAATTTCAGACAGGAAAGAGTACTGGCTTGGTCAGTACTCTTCCATTGCATAGAACGGGTCAGGCTGAGATTTATAATTTGTTGCTTTATCTTAAATCTTAATTTTAATAACTTTATCAATGAATGAACGCTATTGCAGGCTGATTTTAGAGTGAAGATATGTGATTTGATGGGGAAAGCTAGTGAGTAATACCAGACGATTCATCCAATACTTTTTTCACTATAAATGGCGGATATTCTGGGGCCTGCTTGCTACTTCGCTGATGGGGATCAGTGATACTCTGCTGGCTCTGGCAGGTGGGATTTTTTTTGATGCGTTAACCAAAATTCAAAATCAAGCAGCTGGCGCGGGCTCTTTCTATCTTCATCAGGAGGTAGAAAAGGGGGGCATCCATTTTTTTACCATTCATCTGGGGAATCGATCTGACATCACTCGCTTTATCCTGTTGTTTGCGTCAG
>MESS01000049.1:59168-59931 GCA_001771055.1 Caldithrix sp. RBG_13_44_9 | reverse complement strand
ACCTGATGAACTCAACTTCCCAGAAATTTTTAATGAAGATCCGCCAGGAAATTTTCGATCGAATTGTAATCCTGCCAATGAGGTTTTTCGATAAAGAAAGAACTGGAAATATTGTTGCCCGCATCAGCAACGATGTCCTCCAGCTGGAAAATTCCATGACCTCTCTGGTACAGTTCTCCCAGAATATCATTTATACCATCGTTTATGTGGCCGCGATGTTTGTCACTTCCTGGAAACTGTCGCTGCTTTCCCTCACCGTTTTTCCGTTTGCCGGAGTGATCATTAAATATTTTGGCGACCGGATTCGAAAAGTAAGCTATGACATCTCTGTTAATGTTGCTGATATCACTTCTTTTTTGACCGAAAAAATTAATTCCATTAAAATTGTCAAAGCCTTCCATCGGGAGAAGTATGAATCCGATAATTTTCAGAAAAGATCCCGTCAGAACTATGATTATTCCCTGAAGGTGGTGCGATTAATTGCACTCCTCAAACCATTCAATGAAATTTTCAGTACCAGCGGCATGGCCTTCATGGTCCTGTTCTGTGCCTGGCAGATCAGTCTTGGTGTGATGACCCTGGGGACCTTCATTACTTTTATTGGTCTGGTGGTGATGGCCTATAAACCCTTGAAGGCCTTGGGTGATTCGCATGTTATCTTCCAGAAAGCTCTGGCGTCAGCCAGGAGAATATATGAATTACTGGATGAAAAAACCGAATATCCTGACAAGCCTGAGGAAATAACTTTACCACTCACCATCGT
>MESS01000049.1:44075-59122 GCA_001771055.1 Caldithrix sp. RBG_13_44_9 | reverse complement strand
AAAAATGTCCTGCATGAACTTTCTTTCCGGGCCGATGCCGGGAAAACCATCGCTCTGGTTGGTCCAAGTGGAGGAGGTAAATCCACTATTGTCAATCTTATTCCCAGGTTTTATCATATTCAGACCGGACAGATCCTGATTGATGGAATGAATATTTCGCAATTTTCTCTACACTATCTTCGAAATTTTATTGCTATGGTGCCTCAGGAAACGGTTCTTTTCTCTGCCTCCATCAAGGAAAATATCAGATACGGCCGGCTGGAAGCCAGCGACGATGAAGTGACCCGGGCTGCCAAGATTGCCAACGCCCATGATTTTATTATCGGAATGGAATGGGGCTATGATACCGAGGTTGGAGAACGGGGAATGCAGCTTTCAGGAGGACAACGGCAGCGGATCGCCATTGCCAGAGCAGTGTTGCGTAACCCCAAGATCTTGCTGCTGGATGAAGCTACTTCGGCTTTGGACACCGAGAGTGAGATTCTGGTGCAGGAAGCATTGGGCAAATTGATGAAAGACCGGACTTCTATAGTAATCGCTCATCGATTGTCGACTATCTTAAATGCCGATCTGATTCTGGTAATCGATAATGGCAGAATAGTAGAGCAGGGCAGTCATAAATTCCTGCTGGATCAGGGAGGAATGTACGCGAATCTCTACCAGACGCAATTCAAATCCTGAGCTCTTTTTCAATATCGCAGTCATATAGGCAGGTCCTCATACCTTTACTTACCAGTTTAGATAAATCGAATAAAGTGTTGCTGTAACTTTATCGGATGGTCAATCATCTATTGGACGGTTTTAAAATGATGGAGAAACTCGTTTATGGAAATGATCATTAATTTCCCCGGCGGCCTGAAAGTAGATGCTCATTTTGGTCCTTATAACATACCGACAGATCAACCAGGTAAAAATGGCGAGCCCGGTTTGGCTCCCACGCCTTTCGCGACATTCCTGGCCTCAGTCGGAACCTGTGCCGGGATTTATGTTCTGGGTTTTTGTCGGCAGCGCGGTTTGCCGGTTGAAGGGATCCAGATCATTCAGCGGATGCATACCCATCCTTTCACCGGGATGGTGGGAAAAATTGATTTAGAAATTCAAGTCCCTCCTGAATTTCCTGAAAAGTATCACTCAGCATTAGTACGGGCGGCTGAACAGTGTGCAGTTAAAAAGCATTTCGAAAATCCACCTCAGGTTGAAGTCTATACCCGGGAAGCAAAAGCCGAAACTGCACCGATTAATGTACAGGAATAAGTAGTTTATAAAACTCCAGCAGCTGGGTAAAGCTGCTGGAGTCTAAAGTCTGCTCATCGTCCGGTTGGTTTTTGCAGAAATTTAAAAAAGTCTCCCTTGGTAGAAAGAATCAACCAATCCTTCTCCGATAAGGTGGTCTTATAAGTTTCCATCGTTTTGAGGAACTGATAGAATTCACGGGAAGACTGGTTCTGATTGTAAGCCTGCGCATAAATTTGAGTTGCTTCAGCATCCCCCTTTCCCATGATTTCCTGAGACAACCGGTAGGCTTCGGATTCAATCTGCTGTAAATCCCGTTCCTTATCTCCCAGAATTTTTGATGCTTCTCCCTGACCTTCAGATCGGAATTTGTCAGCGATTCGCTTTCGTTCGGTGATCATCCGTTCAAAAATTTTCTGTTGAACTTCATCTACATAGTTGATTCTTTTCAGTCTTACGTCCAGCAGTTCAATTCCTAACTCTGCCATCCGCTGAGAAGCGGATTCAATGATCAAACGGGTGATTTTTTCCCGGCCAAATTCAATTTCGAAATCTACTTCAGATTCAGCTTCGTATTCCATCAGATCACTCACTTCCATCTCCCGGTTGGAAGTACGGATAATTTCCACCAGATCATGATTTGCAATGGCGTTGCGGGTTTCACCATCCAGGATATCATCCAGCCTCGACTGGGCGCCCCTTTCGTCCCGCAGTCTCTGGAAGAACAGCAGGGGATCAGTGATTCTCCAGCGGGCATAGGAGTCTACCCAGATAAATCGTTTATCTTTGGTAGGGATCTGATTGGGCGAACCATCCCAGGCCAGGAATCGCTTATCAAAAAAGTTGGCTTTGTGGAAGAAAGGCAGTTTGAAATGTATTCCCGGCTCAACAATTGGTTTTCCGATTGGCTTACCGAACATGGTAATAATGACCTGTTCAGTCTCATTGACTATATATCCAGAATCCAGAACCAGGATGAGTAATAAAAATCCCAGAACTGCTGCGATGATAAATTTGGGTCTATTCATTTTTCAATCCCCCCTTTGTGAGATCAAACAAAGGAAGTATTCCGGTGGCTCTCTCATCGGTAATCAATTTTCGCCCAACTTTTTGCAGGATTTCATTCATGGTTTCAAGATAAATTCGCTGCCGGGTAACTTCAGGTGCCTTGTAGTATTCGCGGTAGATGGAATTAAATTTCGCGGCATCGCCCTTGGCTTCGTTCACCCTTTTAATGGCATAACCTTTGGCTTCTTCGATCATTTTTTGGGCATCGCCTTTAGCTTTGGGAATGATCTTGTTGTATTCAGAACGCGCCTCATTAATCAGCTTTTCCCTTTCCTGCTGAGCTTCATTTACCTCATTAAAAGCAGGCTTTACCTGATCTGGCGGAGTAACATCCTGTAAAACTACCTGGTCGATTTTGATTCCGGTTTCATACTGGTCACACAAAATTTGCAATTTCTCACTGACGGTGTTGGCAATTTCCACCCGTCCTACCGTCAAAACCTCATTGACGCTGCGGTCACCGACCACTTCCCGCATCACCGCCTCATTCATATCACGGAATGTATTAACAGTTTTCCGGACTTTGAATAAAAATTTGTAGGGATCGGCCACTCGGAATTGGACGATCCATTCTACTTCGGCGGCATTTAAATCGCCGGTCAGCATCAGTGATTCCTCCTGGAAACTTTCATCGGAGTAGCGGCTGCGGACATCTGAATCCACCGTTCGAAATCCAAATTCCTCTTTTAACTGTCGTTCCACCGGTACCTTGATCTGGGTTTCAATCCAGAAAGGAAGCTTAAAGTTCAATCCTGGATTTACGGTACGCACGTATCTCCCAAAACGGAGAATCACTCCTACCTCTTCGGGACCAATCGTAAAAAA
This sequence comes from Caldithrix sp. RBG_13_44_9, assembly GCA_001771055.1. Taxonomy (GTDB): domain Bacteria; phylum Calditrichota; class Calditrichia; order RBG-13-44-9; family RBG-13-44-9; genus RQOF01. The sequence continues at coordinate 55,996 of MESS01000049.1, read as the reverse complement.
GGTAGTAAAGATGAAAATCAATCCGACAATACCCATCGCAATCCAGCGAAGGAGATTAAAATTAAAAGCAGGGGGACGAAATCTGTTTAAATCAAAGGGTGCATTTCTCTGCATACGGTATCCTCCATTTTTATTTAAGAATTCTTATGCTGGCCCTTCCCAGCTGAGTTACTGTAGATGAAAAACAGTCACTATTGTTACCAATTATCATGTCACCAGAGATATCAGTGGTTTTTATAATCTTATCCTGTTCAGATCAGGATGTTTGGTTTTTTTAAAATATATTCTCTCTGGAAACAAGATATGACAGCAAGCAATTGAAAATACTAATCATATTGAGTTGGCGATTGAAATAACAGTAAATTATAATCATTAAAAAATTTACTTTAAAGTCCAAAAATATTTTAAAGTGGTTTTGAAATATTTGAATGATGACCCAATTGAAAATTTTTCTTCTTCGGTAGCTGGTGATTTAATATCTTTCCAATCGCGATCCCGTTATTATTGGAAAACTGGTATATACGGATGTATTTTGAAATAATAATTTAGACCACCTTTATTAGAAGAGGACATTTTTATGCTTAAAAAAATCAGTATTGAATACTGTGTGGAATGAAACTACTATCCACAAGCAGCCAGTCTGGCTGAGGTGATTGAAAAAGAATACGGTATTAAGCCTCTATTAATTAAATCTGGAGGTGGAGTTTTTGAGGTGGAAGCCGATGGGAGCATTATCTTTTCCAAGAAAAAACAATTCCGTTTTCCTGCCGAGCAAGAGATTGTGGATCTGCTCCGAAACCGTTGAATAATGTTATTAGCCAATCATTTTTGAGAGTCACGCATTATCCGGTCTCAGGAATCATTTACCACAGCTTAATTATTTCTGTTTAAACTCCTGTTCTTCAAGATAATGCTGAGCATCCAATGCAGCCATGCAACCCGATCCGGCCGCGGAAATAGCCTGTCGATAAATAGAATCCTGGACATCTCCGGCGGCAAATACTCCCGGAATATTAGTCTTGGTGGATTTCCCTTTAGTCAGCAGATATCCTTTTTCGTCCATTTCGAGCTGGCCCTTGAATACCTGGGTATTAGGGACATGACCAATGGCCAGAAAAGCTCCCTGACATTCAAAGACATTTTCTTCCCCGCTGATTGTATCTTTTAGTCGAATTCCCTTCAGACCGGTCTGGGGGGTTCCCACAAATTCGCTGATGTTTTTATTCCATAAAAATTTAATTTTGGGATTATTTTTGGCTCTCTCCTGCATGATTGACGAAGCCCTTAATTCTTGGCGACGATGGATTATGGTTACTTTCGAGGCAAATTTGGTGAGAAAAGTGGCCTCTTCCATGGCAGAATCACCACCACCAATCACGGCGATTTCTTTATTCTTGAAGAAAAAACCATCACAGGTAGCGCAAGCCGATACGCCGTGCCCCATCAGCTGCGATTCAGAGGGCAGTCCCAGCAATTTTGCAGTGGCGCCGGAGGCAATAATAAGGGCATCACAGGTAAAAAACCTGCCTTCCACCTCCAGTTCAAAAGGAGTTTTGGATAGATTGGCCCGGTTGACAGTACCAAAAATAAATTTTGTACCGAACTTTTCGGCCTGTTTATGCATTCTATCCATTAATTCCGGTCCCTGGATACCTTCAGGAAATCCCGGAAAATTTTCCACCTCGGTGGTAATCGTCAGCTGGCCGCCTGGCTGGATTCCCTCAATGACCAGCGGTTCCAGATTGGCGCGTGAATTATAGAGAGCGGTGGTCAACCCGGCGGCACCGGATCCAATGATGATGATCCGGGAATGTCTTCGTTCAGTCATGATTTTATTCTCCTGGGCTAAAGTTTCTGTCTGTCGGATGTACTAGCTGTTGATTAGTTACAGCTTAAGTTAAATAAATATTTTACTGGCAAAAATAATTAGTTACTTTTTCACCAGTGTTTTGCGGATAACCCATATGCCAAAAAATCTTACTGATATACAGCAATATCTCAAACCGGAATTTGTATCCAATGTCAGAAACCTTGAGTTGGTGGCCCGGATGATTGTGGAAGGATTTCTGGTTGGCCTCCATAAGAGTCCCTATCATGGATTTAGTGTGGAATTCAGCCAGAACCGGCAGTATATGCCCGGAGATAATATCCGGGATATTGACTGGAAGGTATACGGAAGAACGAACCGTTTTTATATTAAACAATTTGAAGAAGAAACAAATCTGCGGGCCTATTTGCTGCTGGATACGTCCGGGTCAATGGATTATGGGAGCAGGAAAATAAAAAAAATTGAATATGCCAAATTTCTGGCTGCCGCACTTTCCTACCTTTTTATTAAACAGCGGGATGCCGTTGGACTGGTTACTTTCTCGGATACGATCCACCGTTTTCTACCACCCAAGTCCTCGCCGGCCTACCTTCAGCATATTTTAAAAGAATTGAGCGAAGTAAAAGTCGTGCAGAAAAAAACCGTTATCAGTGACACTTTGCATACCCTGGCTGAAAAAATTAAAAGAAAAAGTCTGATCGTTCTTTTAACAGAATTCCTGTATGAAGATCCGGAATTGATTTTACAGGGACTGAAACACTTCAGACATTATAAGCATGAAATTCTGGTTTTCAACATCCTGGATCCCAATGATCGATTATTTAATTTCAGGGATGACAGTACATTTGTGGATCTGGAGACCGGTGAGAAATTGAAAACACAACCCTATTTCCTGCGGGAAAAATACCAGGAAAAAATTGATCTGTTTTATCAAAATATGCAAAGGGAATGTCGTAATTTTAACATCGATTTTCAAAATTTAATAACTGATGAGCCGTATGACCGGGCACTTTTCCGTTATCTGTTGAAACGGAAAAAGCTCTATTGAGATTTCTTTCGGAATCATTTCATGAAAATTGCTTTTTCCTGAACTTCTACTGCCAATTGTCCGCAGGCAGCAGTAATATCTTCACCACGATTTTTACGCACGGTAATAGCAAAAGGAGCATTCAGCAGTGTCTTGATAAATTTGTCAAGATGTTCTGCCGCTGGTGGATGAAAACCTAAATTATTCTGATTGCAAGGTATCAGGTTTAACTTGCATCGAAAGGGTGAGAGCAGGCTTATCAGCTGCCTGGCTTCTGCCGGGGAATCATTGATACCACTCAGGAGCACATATTCAAAGGTCACCCGATTGCGTTTTTTTGCCCGCATATAATAACGTACGCTCTCCATTAATTCATCCAATGGAAATTTCATGGCTATAGGCATAATTTTTTCACGCAATTTCTGTTCCGGAGCGTGCAGAGAAATCGCTAGACCGTAGTGGTGTGCCTCGTCAGTATATTGATAGATCTTTGGTACCACACCGCTGGTGGAAATGGTGATTTTTTTTGTAGCTATGGCTGCTCCTTCTGGATCACCTAAAATCTGACTGGCCTGAATCGTTCTCTGGTAATTGATCAGCGGTTCTCCCATTCCCATAAATACCACATTGGTCAGTGTGTGACGACTTAACTTTTTTACCTGCAGTACCTGCTCAACAATTTCACCAGGAGTTAAATTCCTCAGGAATCCCATGGTCCCGGTTGCACAGAATTGACAACCCAGCGAGCAACCTACCTGTGAGGAGATACAAATGGTATTGCGGCGGCTCTCGGGGATTAGAACACTTTCCACCATTCGATGATCTGCCAATTTCCATAAATATTTTTCTGTCCTGTCCAGGGCCTCAGTTTTTTGTGCCAGTTGAAGGGTCTTCAGTTGGAAATGATCAGACAAAATAGATCTAAGTGATTTGGGAATGTTGCTCATTTCCTGGAAATGGTCTACGTTATGATGGTGGATCCATTTATAAATCTGTCTGGCACGGTATTCTGGTTCACCCAGTGGCTGCAGGAGTTCCAGGATCTGGCTTACACTCCGACCTAACAGCGACTCCTTTTGGGACATGGTTTCCGGTTTTTTCATCATCGAAATATGACCTAAGTTCTGTGTGTCAAAATTACAAATAAAATGATTTCGTTCAAATGGGAAACTAAGTACCTGGTTTCGGAAATACAATGACCTATAAAAATCAGACAGGATAACAGGATGAACCGGATAGATCGTTATCAGGTTCATCTAACGACAAGGTAGGGTAAAAGATTTTTCATAAGTGGATGATCCTTTCTTTTAAAAGTGCTTATGAAGTGAGTAACCCTGAAATGAGCAAAAACCAGGTAACAGGTTTTACAGGTTCATGATAATGGACTGACCTTGATATTATTGCATAATCCGGTTGATTGGCAGAAATTATATTATTTGTTTATCCTGTTATCCGGTCTAAAATTATGTCACCGTACTTATGAATTACTGTACTAAGGTAATTGGTTTGAAATCCTGATGTTGGATTCGGCTTCATTTTATCAATAGAGCTTTAAAAGAACTTAAAGTAAAAGGTTAAATTGGCAAATTATCAGACTCCTTGTGAGCTCCTTCATTGAGATTATTCTAAGCCTCCCAATCGTGGTCAACGGCCTCTTCTTGAATTCTATCGCCTTGGTTTTAGTAGCTTTCACCCGGTTGCCATTGATTAAAAAAATTGAAAATTGATAAACCATTGAACACTTGTGGCGTAAAATCACTCTGGTTAAAGATAAGGTGGATAAAATTGACCAGAGGATTTATTGGATCAAAATTAATGAATTGATCATAAATTTTAAATTAGTCTATCGGATGATGAATACATTTTTTTCATCTTGATTTACCTACAATTAATGGACAAATTTGAACCTTTTAAAATCGCAGAATATTTTGACTTAAATTATTGATATATTATTAACTTAAATTAATTTCATGTTAACCACTAAAACAACACCTTTGGTTTCATTGATCACTGTTAATTATAATGGTTTAAAATATTTGAAAAATCTTTACGATTCACTTCATAAACTGGATTATCCGAATATCGAACTGATCATGGTGGATAATGCTTCCGATGACGGGAGTGTGGATTTTGTAAAGATTCATTATCCAGATGTACAGTTGATTCAGAATTCCCATAATTTTATGTTTGCCAGGGGCAATAATGAGGGTATCAGGGTGGCCCATGGAGAAATAATCGGGTTGATCAATAATGATGTGGAAGTTGCAGCCGACTTTCTGAATCCGATCCTGCGGGCATTTCAGGAAATGCCTGCACTGGCAGCCTGCCAGCCTAAAGTCCGGGACCTGAATCAACCAAATCTGTTTGAATATGCGGGCGCTTCTGGTGGATTCATTGATCGGTATGGTTATCCGTTCATGCGCGGCAGACTTTTCTTTACAGTGGAAGAAGACCAAGGTCAATATGATAATCCCATGGAAATATTCTGGTCAACCGGAGCATGCTTTTTTATCCGCCAATCGGTGATTAATGAAATCGGATTGCTGGATGAAGATTTCGTGATGCATATGGAAGAGATTGACCTGTGCTGGCGGATGCATTTACGCGGTTATAAAATTTTTTGCATCCCGTCCTCCCTGGTCTGGCATAAAGGCGGCGGAACCCTAGCTCCGGATAATCCACGCAAGACCTATTGGAATTTCCGAAACAATATTTTTTTATTGGTAAAAAATTCGGGTATAGCTAATTTAATCCGGTTTTTGTTTTTTAGGCTTTTTCTGGACTTTACTGCACTGGTCTGGGAAATGCTGCGAGGTAAGATAAAAAATTCCTGGTCAATCCTAAAAGCTTACCTGTGGCTTTTGCTGCACCTTCCAATGCTGATCCGGAAACGACAGAAAAATCAAAAAAAGCGAAAGGTTACCGACCGAGAAATATTTCGTTTAGTCTATCCCGGAAGTATTGTCTGGGAATATTTCATTCGTGGCCGTAAAAAATTTTCAGAACTGCAAAAAATCAATCGATGGCTGAATTAAAAAAGAAGGAGTCTCAAAGCGGATGGAAAATGGAAAATTGAATAAAATTTTTGCTGGATTTGTCTTCCTTTTTAGCTTTATTGTCTACTATTTGACAATTGCCCCGACTACATCTTTCTGGGATTGCGGAGAATTTATTGCCTGTTCCTATCGTTTAGCTGTTCCTCACCCTCCGGGTGCTCCTCTCTACTTATTAGTGGGACGGATCTTCAGCATGCTGCCCATTTTTGCTGATATTGCCAAAAGGGTTAATTTGATATCGACACTCTCCAGCGCTTTTACTGTCATGTTCCTCTACCTGATCATTGTCATCATGATCAAGAATTATCTTCGGTCGGAAAAAAATGATACTTCCAGATATATTCCCTATCTCGGAGCGATGATAGGCTCATTGACATTTGCTTTTACCACCAGTTTCTGGTTTAATGCCGTGGAGGCCGAAGTATATGCTGCCTCCATGCTCTTTACTTCTCTGGTGGTGTGGCTGATTATGCTCTGGAGTGAAAAATCTACTGAAGTGGGAAATGAAAAATATCTGCTGCTTATTATGTACCTGGTTGGATTGGCTACTGGTGTACACCTGTTGAATGTCCTGGCTCTTCCTATGGTGTTTTTGATCATCTATTATAAAAAATATCCAGTCAACACCACCACCTTCATCTATTTAACATTGATCGGAGCATTACTGACCGGACTGATTTATCCCGGACTGGTTCAGGGAATACCTAACCTGGCGAAAATTGCAGGGTTTTTTGGTCTGTTTCTTTCAATTCTGGTACTGATCATCGCATTGTGGTATTTGATCAATCGTGGTAAACATCTGGCCTCATTGCTTCTAATGTCCATTTTACTGGTGGTGCTGGGATATTCCACTTATGCTACTATTTACATCCGGTCCAATCTCAATCCCAATATTGATGAGAATGATCCAGAGACCATCGAAGAGTTCATCAGTTATATGAATCGCGAGCAATACGGAGAGCATACCCTGGACCGGGCTAAAATTCTGGCTGAATCCCCTAATGGTAAAAGATACCGCAGTACCTGGGATTTTTTCTGGAATTATCAGGTACAGAAAATGTATAACCGTTATTTTTTATGGAACTTCATGGGTAAAGACGATTCCAGTGATAGTTTCAGTTGGACGAAATATTTGATGATCCCGCTTCTTTTGGGATTGCTGGGTGCCTGGTATCAATTCTACAAAGATTGGAAATATGGCCTGGCAGTCGCTGCCCTGTTTTTTATGACCGGTCTGGCAATCATTCTATATCTGAATCAACCCGATCCACAACCGCGCGAACGTGATTACAGTTATGTAGGTTCATTTTTTGCTTTTTCCATCTGGATTGGTATTGGGGCAGCCGCTATTATGGAATGGTTTACTAAAAAATTTCAGGCTGGAAATGTGATCACTTTCTCGGTGGCTGGCTTTTTATTTTTCTTTTCTCCAATACAGGTGATGATGCAAAATTACGACAGTCAGGACCGCAGTGGTAATTATGTAGCCTGGGACTATTCATACAATATGCTGGTATCCTGCGAAAGGAATGGAATTCTTTACACTAACGGTGATAACGATACTTTTCCCTTATGGTACTTACAGGAAGTAGAATACATCAGAACCGATCTGCGGGTAGCTAATCTGAGCTTGTTGAATACCAACTGGTATGTATATCAGCTAAAGAATTTTGAACCCCGGGTTCCTATTTCTCTTTCCGATCAGGAGATCGATCGCATCATGCCAGTGGGTTGGCCGCAAAAAAAGACGGTTCAGATTGATTTTCCAGAAGCCTATGCCCAAAAAGAGTTCCAGGAATATCAAAAATTTTCTTTTACTCCATCGAAGGCTCCCGGCGGTAAGATATCCTTCAGTCTTGGTCCCAAATTCTATAACCGGTATCTCAGAGTGCAGGATTGGATGATCTTAAACACCCTTTATGCCAATCAATTTCAGAAACCAATGTATTTTGCGGTAACGGTTTCAAGGGATAATATGCTGGATGGATTGCAACAGTATTTAAGGATGGATGGACTGGCCTTTAAAATAACCACTATTCCCAATTGGCAGATTCAGCCTGATACCCTGTTCAATAATCTGATGTATAAATATCGTTATACCAATCTGGACAATCCGGCAGTCTATTATGATGATAATATCATTGCCTTACTCCAGAATTACCGATCAGCCTTTATCCAGTTGGCCAATCATTTTGCAACAGTTAATGAACGGGAAAAAGTACAGGTCCTGATGCAGAAGATGGAAGCCGTTCTGCCGCCGGCAGTTATTCCTTACACCAATAATGTTCTGAAATATTGGATTGATGCTTATCAGATCTATGCCGGAATAAAAACGAAAGATAGTCTCAACCTGAGAAACTATCAGGAGAAGGAACTGGAAGATATCGCGAAAATACTGGTAAATCTGGGTGAGACTGAGTCTGCCGAAATTGCCTTCCAGGAAATTTTAACCAGCAATCCCAATAATTTTCAAGCCAAGGCCTTCCTGGTAGATATTTATGGAAAGTTGGAAAGGTACCAGGATGCTATCCGGATATTGGAACCCTGGGTAGAACAGAATCCCGGCGATGCGGGCGCAAAGAAACGGTTGGAAGAGTATCAGCGAAAAGTCAGCGCGAAATAGCTGAAAAATTACTAGTGCATTCGCTGATATTAGCAATTACCATGAAGATGAAATAACTTTTTTTTCAATTTTAAAATACAAGGAGGGGATTTCCCTCCTTGATCTGTTTATGAGAGTATTTTCAAAAAAGTTAGTCTAACCAAGTTCAGATTCTTGAGATAAAATTGGCCAGGAAAATATTATTAATTTTTTTAAGGATCGGGATTAGTCTGGGACTAGTCATTTATCTGATATATATCACAGATATCCCGCATATCATCAGTATTTTGAAAAATATTGATCCGGCAGGGATACTGTTAGCAATTATTGCATTTATTGTTTCAGTGATTCTGCTTTCCTTAAGATGGCATTTATTGACCAGATCATATGGAATGACTATTAAATTAATGCCGTTATTTGTTTACTATTTTATAGGTCTCTTTTTCAATAATTTTTTACCCACCAGTATCGGCGGAGATCTTTCCAGAGCCTATTATCTGGCTCGCCAGAGCGGTGAAAATTCGGCCAGTATTGGCACAGTTTTTCTGGAACGGTTGGTAGGCTTACTGGCCACTCTTTCCTTTGCGGTTCTCTCATTCTTCTGGTTGATGAAATATTTCCACACCTACCGTATCATTTATATTACCCTGGCGGTTATTATCCTCATTTCACTGTTTCTGGCCACCGTGATGAGTCGCCGCCTTTATAAAAAATTCAATGGATTTCTCTCCTTGATCACTTTTTATCAGATCGGCGATAAAGTTAAAAAAGTATTTGACACCTTGCATTTTTATCGGAATAAAAAATTGATATTGCTGGGGATCTATCTCTATTCATTGTTGGCTCAATTTGTTCTGATTATCATGAACTATATTTTAGCCCGTTCACTGGGGTTGTTCGAGATATCTTTCGGATATCTCATTCTGGTGGTACCGATCACTTTTGTTATTGGCTTGCTGCCTTCTATCAATGGAATTGGAGTAAGGGATACCGGTTATCTTTTGCTGCTTACCCGTCTGGGATTAAAACCGGCTGAAGTACTCTCGCTTTCTTTTACGGTCACCGTCATCCCAATCTTCCTCAGCTTAATTGGAGGATTCTTCTTCTTCCTTTATCGCCATAAAGGCATAGAATCGCCGCAATTAAATGAGGAAACTTCCCCATGAAAATGTACTCAATTATTTTGGTGATACTTTTAAGCTTTTCTCTGCTTTTTTTTCAAAGCAACTGCAGCACTAAGGTTAGAGCACAGGGCGAAGATAATCTGGTTTATATTTTCTGCGATTCCAGCGGTTGGTCCTACTATCAGGAACCTTTCGAAAAAATCTTCGGCCAGTTTGTTCGCACGCCTATTATGGAAAGTGAATATAATTTACAGTGGAGGAGTTTCGACCAGTGGGAAACATATAAAAATTATAAGAACATCTTTTTAATTGGGAGATTAGATGCGAAAGACGCTGTTTCTTTAAATATAAAAAATTTACTCAATCCTGAAATTATTGAGGGTGTACAAAGTGGCAAATATTTCTATATCCCCCAAAAGGATGTCTGGGCCAGAGACCAATATGTGCTGTTTTTTGTATCCACTTCTGTTTCTGATATGGTACAGAAGATTCTGGACCTGGGTGATCTGGCCTATAACGATTTCCGAAATTATTATTTTTCCAGGTTGAAGGAACAGATGTTTTCCCGGATGGAGCAAAAATCGTTGCAGCGTTATGTGGAGAGTCATTTTCCGTTTACTATGAGAATCCAGCATGATTATTTTATTGCTAACGAAGATCTGGATGAAAATTTTGTCTGGATTCGACGGATAAACCCCGATCGTTCTATCCTAGTTCACTGGCTGCCTTATGACAGTTCAATTATTCTAAACTCACATTGGATTATTGAGGAACGCAATCGTCTGGCAGAAAATACCCTGTCTGGAGATGTCGTGGTGGAGGAAGAAACCAAAGCGTATGCCACTCGCTTTAAAAACTGGAATGCGATCAAATTAGAGGGCACCTGGAGAAATGACAGCCTGGTAGTAGGCGGTCCCTTTAAAAATTTTACCTTCATAGATAGTCTGACCGACCGTATTTACATGATAGATTATTATGTTCAGGCTATCGGTAAGCGAAAAGTACTTTTTCTGGATCAATTGACCGTTCTGGTCCATACTTTTGATGTGCTCGATAAACCGAAAGGAGTAGGTGATTGATCATTGAATTGTTTGTTAGATTGAAAGCCCTTCAAAATAGAACTTTATAATCATAAGGATGAGTTATGGCAAAAATTGCAATTATCATGGGAAGTGAATCAGATCGGGAAGTGGTAAATGAAGCTCTGCCATTTTTAAATTATTTTAAGATCGAGGCAAATATCCAGGTGATGTCTGCCCATCGTACTCCCCATCAAGTCCAGACCTTTGCAGAGAGTGCGGAAGATGCCGGATATCAAGTGATTATTGCCTGTGCCGGAATGGCTGCTCATCTTCCGGGTGTGGTGGCTGCTTATACCGCCTTGCCTGTTATCGGGGTACCCCTGTCAGCTGGTGCCCTTAACGGAGTAGACTCTCTCTATTCCATTGTTCAAATGCCGGCAGGGGTGCCGGTGGCAGCAATGGCCATTGGAAAACCTGGAATGAAGAATGCTGCAATCTTTGCAGCGCAGATCATTGCGAGAAGTGATAAACAGGTGGCGGCTTTAATCAAAAAATTTAAGCAGAATCAATGTCGGATTGCAGAATGAAAATCGTAATTATTGGTACCATTAATAAGGATCTGATCTTGCCTTTCGGGGGTTCATCCATCCAGAGTTTTGGAGGAATTTTTTACTCTTTAAGTGCCCTAACCCGTTTTGTAGATGATCAGGTAACCATCCTTCCAATTTCCTATGTCGGCACAGATGTCTATTCAACTCTATTAATGCTGTTCAAAAACTTTGGAAACGTTGATCCTGACGGTTTAATTCGCATAGAGCAAAAAAATCATGAAGTGATCCTGGAATATCTTGCTCCAGAAGAAAGAACCGAAAAGGCCTTATTCGCTTTTCCTTCCATCGGCTGGGAGAGTGTTAAGAAATTCAGCCAGGCAGATTTTTATGTTATCAATATGATCACCGGCTGGGATCTCTCTTTGGAGGCTTACCTAAAGCTCAGCCGGAAAAACTACTCCAAAATGTATCTGGATGTTCATTTTCTGGTGATGGGAACGGATCAGTTTGGAAAAAGATATCCTCACCGACCGGATAATATCATTCAGTGGTTGCAGGGAGCCCGTTTTATTCAAATGAATCAAAGGGAGTTTGGAATCATTAATACCGAGGGATTGCATGAAAGTGATTTTTTTGAGAAATATCTCCGGCCGGATCAATACCTGATTGTTACTTTTGCAGGCGAGGGGGCCAATGTCATTTTTCGTAAAA
>MESS01000049.1:35857-44032 GCA_001771055.1 Caldithrix sp. RBG_13_44_9 | reverse complement strand
GAAAATAGAAGATGTAACCGGCTGTGGTGATGTATTTGGAGTCGGATTTGTCTGGAATTATCTGCAATCGAGCGATGTATACAAGTCTATTGAATTTGCAAATCTCGCAGCCGGAGCCAAATGTTTTTTGCGTGGCACTAATGAAATGGATAAGTTGGTGCCAAAAATGTATGATGTGAAGGATCTGATAACCAAGTCATGAAAAAAGTCTTGTTAACTGGTTCGAATGGACTTCTCGGCCAGGCTTTAGAGCAACTCTTCCAGAAAAGATACCAGGTATTGTCCACCGGTATTGAAGATGCTGCCGAGGTAAAAACGAGTGAAAACAGCTATCAGATTCTGGACATCACTGATCTGACAAAATGTAAAGATGTGATCAATGAGTTCAAACCGGATGTAATTGTAAATGCGGCCTCTTTTACCAATGTGGATGAGTGTGAAAATAAAAAAGAACAGTGCTGGCAGATCAATGTTAAGGCGGTGGAAAACCTGGCAAATCTGGCCCGCCGGCACGATATCCACTTGATTCACTATTCTACAGATTATGTGTTTGATGGCGCAAATGGTCCCTATCAGGAAGCAGACCGACCTCAGCCTCTGGGTTATTATGGAAAATCAAAACTTGCTTCTGAAAATGTTTTGCGACAAATTGGATGTCCGTTCTCCATTATCAGGACCTGTGTGCTCTATGGAACCGGGATCGCGGTAAAAAAGAATTTTTTTCTCTGGGTGCTGGAAAATTTGCAAAAGGAGAAACCAATTTCTGTGGTGACTGATCAGTTCAATAATCCAACTCTGGCTGAGGATCTGGCCACCGGCAGCCTGTTGATAATTGAAAAAGCTGCAGTAGGTCTGTACCATCTGGCAGGTGAAGAATACCTTAATCGTTTTGAGTTTGCCTCAATGATTGCAAAAATATTTGATCTGCCAGCTGATCGGATTAAAGCAATCAAATCAAGTCAATTGAAACAATCGGCACCACGGCCTCTTCTGGGTGGTTTAAAAATTGACCAGGCCAAGGAAAAATTAGGTTACCATCCCAGAACCGTGAGCGAGTCGTTGAGCTATTTAAAACGGAAGATTACCAATCATGAATGATACAATTGAAAAAAAACTGGTGATCATTCCCACCTATAATGAAAAGGATAATATCCTGAAAGTCCTTCAGGCGGTATCCGATTTAAAGATTGCCAATCTTGATGTTCTGATCATTGATGATAATTCTCCCGATGGCACGGCAGAATTGGTTAAAGAATATATGCAGCAGAATAAGCAGATTCGCCTGCTGCAGAGAGCGGGAAAGCTGGGATTAGGGACGGCCTATATTACCGGATTCCGTTTTGCCCTGGAAAAATCCTATGAATATATTTTTGAAATGGATGCAGATTTATCTCATGATCCTAAAGAAATTCCCAACTTCTTGGAAGCAATTAAGCAGGAGGACCTTATCATCGGATCCCGCTATGTGAAGGGAGTGAATGTGATCAACTGGCCGCTGATGCGGCTTTTCATCAGTGTGATGGCAAGCAAGTATACCCGCATTATCACGGGAATGCCTTTCCGTGATTGTACCAGCGGTTTTAAATGCTTCCGAAAAAAAGTTCTGGAAAAAATTCCTCTTGATAAAATAAGTTCCAGTGGTTATTCCTTTCAGATTGAAATGAATTTTAAAGCCTGGGAAAGAGGTTTCAAAATTAAAGAAATTCCTATTATTTTCTATGACCGAACAGTGGGATCATCCAAAATGTCCAAAAGAATTATTCTGGAAGCCATGTTTATTGTCTGGAAGTTAAAAATACTAAGTATATTCGGAAGATCTTAGCGAGGGAATTTATGCTCAAGAAGAATTTCAAACTGATTTTGGATTTTGAAAAGCCAATCATAGAGCTGGAAAAGAAAATTACCGAAATGGAAGAATATGCCCGGGACAGCGGATTGGATTTATCGGATGATATTGAGCGGCTTACCCGGAAAGCACAGCTATTACAAAAGGAAGTGTACTCGAAGCTTTCACCCTGGCAGCGGGTACAATTAGCTCGCCACCCGGACCGGCCATATACCCTGGATTACATAAAAAATATGATGACAGATTTCCTGGAATTGCATGGGGACCGCTATTTTTCGGACGATCCGGCTATCGTCGCTGGTTTAGCCATGCTGGACGATCAGCGAATTGCCGTTATCGGGCATCAAAAGGGGCGGGATGTGAAGGAAAATCTATTCCGCAATTTCGGGATGGCCCATCCTGAAGGATACCGGAAAGCCCAACGTATCATGCATCTGGCAGCAAAATTCCATATTCCCATTATTTCATTTTTAGACACCCCTGGTGCCTATCCGGGTATCGGTGCCGAGGAAAGAGGGCAGGCGGAGGCAATCGCCAAGAATCTGCTTGTCATGTCAAGTCTGCCGGTACCGATCATCATTGCGATTATTGGCGAAGGGGCATCCGGCGGGGCGTTAGGAATCGGAGTCGGGGATACCATACTCATGATGGAGAATTGCTGGTATTCGGTCATTTCACCCGAAGGCTGCGCCGCCATTCTCTGGCGGGATAATGCCAAAGCACCCCAGGCCGCTGAAGTAATGAAATTAACTGCTCCTGATTTATTAGAATTAAAAATAATCGATAAGATCATTAGAGAGCCACATGGCGGAGCGCACTGGGATCATCAAGAAGCAGCAAAAATCTTAAAAAAACATCTGCTGGAAGAGATCCAGCGGCTGAAAAAAATGGAACCGCAGGAGTTGGTCCGCAAAAGGATTGAAAAATTTTCTAAGATGGGGTATTGGACTGAAAGCCCGGAGATGGAAATAAAAACTAAATCGAAAAAAGGGTGAAAAATGCTTGATAAGCAGCTTCTGGAAATTTTAGCCTGTCCTAAATGTAAAGGTAATTTAGAATACCAGCCAGATAAAAAAGATGATCGTTTCGGGAAACTGATCTGTCCGCAATGTAAATTGCTATATCGCATCGAGGACGATATCCCGATCATGCTGATCGATGAAGCAGAGAAACTGTAAAAATTGCTTTCAGCTCTCTTTGCTATCTGATCGGATTATTTCTGGGGGTATCTAGACTGCTGGGGGAACAGTGAGCAGACGTTTCTCATTTTCACGCGTCACCAACACTCCGGGCAAAGCGGGGAGAGGGCATTTATGTTCACAGATACCGCAACCAATGCACAATTCCCGCACCACGTAAGGGTATTTAACCATCCGCGAACTACCATCAGGCAACTGCGCCATTTTGAGATCAAACTTTATGGCTTTATCAGGAGTGGGACAATGTTCTTCACAAACCAGACAGTCCTCATGACGGGCAAAAGGTATACAGAGATTTTTATCAAAGTAGGCCAGTCCCATAGGGGTTTGCTTTTTAAGTGCCAGGGGTAAAGGCAGTATTGCGTCAGTAGGACAAACCAGCCCACATAGATTACAGTTATACTCGCAATATCCTTCTCTCATCGAAGCAACCGGAGTCCAGAGTTCCAATAAGTTTTGCTCAAAGCCGACCGGCTGCAGGCATTTTCCATTGGAGGAGCAGATTCTGACACATTCCAGGCAGCGCAGGCAGCGATCCAGGAATTCATTCTCCGGCAGGGAACCAGGTGGACGTATGTTTTTTGCGGAGGAGGTACGGTCTTTCATTCCAAGGCTGATCAGACCGACGGCTAAAATACTTGAAGCCGAGGTAGTGATAAATTGCCGCCGGGAAAAGTCCGGTTTGGAATGGTAAGGCCTCCATCGAAACCGATAAGTTATCGATTTTGCTTTTGGCGGGCATTTCTCACCACAGTTGAAACATTCTATACACTCTGCTTTATTGGTTTCGTGCACCTTTTCGCCGGGGATGGCATTCATTTTACATTCCACCTGACAGCGATTGCATACCGGACAGCTTTCGCTCACCAATCGCTCATAAAAACGAGCCTGGGAAAAGAGTGCGAACAGTGCACCTGCCGGGCAGATATAGCGGCACCAGAATCTTCGCGCAAATCTTTCTAAACCAAAAATTACCACGGTTAATGCGAATAGACCCGCCAATCCCTGATAGTATGCCTGACTTTCCGGCATCAAATAAGTTTTAAACCAATCGAACAGGCTATAAGAGAAGGATTGGGCAAATGGGATCTTTGAAAACAGGATTAAGAAACCTTCTATCAGCAGGGTAAATGTCGGATAAAAAATACTGATAGTCAAACGGGTAAAAATAGCCAACGGATCCAGAAATCCCCAGGCATTAATTGAGAATACCGCTAAAATGATGGCAGCAGTCAGAATTCCATATTTTAACCAGCGTAATTTAACCCATTTTTCAGAGATTTTATTAGAAGGTGATTTGAACAGCCGGTTGAACAGATCTAATGAAGTTCCTAACGGACAAATCCAGCCACAGAAAAATCGACCCAAAAATAAAGTGAGGAACAGAATGACCAGTGCCGGCCAGAACCAGCCAGGGATGGTGAAATTATCTAGGAAGTGGAACAGCGGCGGTAGAGGAGAGAAACGGAGGAAGATGTCACTGGATATCCCCGTTTCATAAGGATACCTGGCCAGGAGGAACAGGGCTGCAAAAAGTAACAGAAAGATTATTTGAAGTATCCGGCGTGATCGAGCCATACTCAGCTGAGGTTTATCCGCTGTACATTAAGTTTGGCAATATCGAATTTATTGAGTCCCCGATCAATTGCCTCCTGAATATAACCGACATTTTTAATTTCCTGTTGGAACAGTTCCAATCCCAATACATCCGCTGAAACTGCACAGGAACTGACAATTAGAGTTTTGGCCAACTTCACATCATTCAGGTTGCCTCCGTTGGGACCATTTCGCAATAGTATCCGATAGGCATCAACAACGGTAAGTGTTGGAAGAATGTGGGTATCAATATCGATCAATTTCTGGCGGAAAGAATTATGTATTTCGCCGCGACTTCCCCCCATCACTCCCATGAGGTTTTTCAAGCCAAGTGTTATCGTAGAAAGGGAATGGTGTTTTGCAATGGGAACATTAATAATTTTATCGGCTTCAAGATAATCCTGATAAATTGGCCACTCTTTTAAAATGGTACCGGAGGGTAACGAGATCTTTTTAAATTTAAAATCCCGGATTTGCTCTACCTCGGCACCCAGTTTCTTGGCTGAGGCCTCTATTTGACTATTTTGATAACACCGTTGAGGATTGTTACATGTGCGATCAAAAATTTTGACTTTGGCAGCACCGGCCTCAAAACAGAGCCGGGTCAATTCGGAGATCAAGGCAGGGTTGGAGTTGGCCGCAAATTCTGGAGCACGGTCCCACCCCATATTGGGTTTGATCACTACGATATCACCTTTGGAAATAAATCTCTGAATACCCCCATAATTTTGTAAAGCGGTATTTATTAAATTGATCGGCTCTCCGCCTGTCACCACTACTGCATCGGGTTGCGAACCGAGTAGTTCAAAAGGCCGGCCGAGTATCAGAGCCCCGCTGCCTGCGGCAACAGAATATTTTAGAAAATCTCTTCTCCGCATTTCTGAATCCATTTTTTCTAAATATATTAAACATCTTTTTGGGAACAAATTATTTTATAACTAATTAAAATCCACTCAATCTCATTTATGATTAAAAAGATATTGACTTCATATGAATATTTTTTATATTTGGAAGTGTAAGGTGATCGTAATTATGGGATGCCCCCAAAGGTATCAATTCATTTCAAAATTAGTTATCGGGAAGCGTATTATAACTTTTTATTTCTTTTCTGCCTGCATCCAGTTTTAATAGTCTGAGTTTTCAGGAGAGAATGAAAAGAGTGAAAGCGATTTATCCCTTAAAGGAAACTAAAGTTGCGGACTGAAACTGACCGTCAAAGTTATGACTGAAAATTCAAAAAAACTGGTGGTGGTTGAATCCCCGGCCAAAGCGAAAACCATCAATAAGATTTTGGGAGGGGATTTTAAAGTTGCGGCCTCGGTGGGGCACATCATTGATTTACCCAAAACTAAATTTGGGGTGGATATCGAAAATGATTTCCGACCGGAATATGTGCCAATTAAAGGTAAAACCAAAATTATCAATGATTTAAAAAAAGAAGCTTCTAAGGTAGCGGAAGTATTACTGGCCACCGATCCCGACCGGGAAGGGGAGGCCATTGCTTACCACATCGCTGGTGTCCTTTCTGCGGTTAATAAGAATATTGCCAGAATCGAATTCAATGAAATCACCCAGGATGCTGTCTTAAATGCCATTAAACATCCCCGGAAAATTGATGAGGCCCGGGTAAATGCCCAGCAGGCCAGAAGAGTGATGGACCGTATCGTCGGCTATCAGGTGAGCCCATTTCTCTGGGAAACTATCTATCGCGGATTGAGTGCCGGGCGGGTTCAATCGGTAGCTCTCCGGTTGATCGTAGAACGTGAAGCCGAGATCCGCAATTTTACCGCGCTGGAATATTGGGTAGTCGAGGCTCATCTGCAGACCATCCAGAAGGAAAATTTCTGGGCTCGCCTGAATAAAATTCATGGAAAAAAATTAGATCCAGCCAGGTTTCGTATATCCAATCAGCAGGAGGCAGAACAACATAAAACAAAGCTTCTGAAAGCTGCTTATACGGTTTCCGGAATTGAGAAAAAAAACCTGTACAAATCACCTTCGGCTCCATTTATCACCAGTACTCTGCAGCAGGAAGCTTCCCGCCGGTTCAGGATGACCACCTCGCGGGTAATGAGTATCGCCCAGCAGTTATATGAAGGAGTGAATCTGGGTCCAAAAGGAAACGCAGGTCTTATTACCTACATGCGTACAGATTCTACCCGGATCAGTCAGGAAGCGGTTATGAAGGCCCGTCTTTACATCACCAATACCTATGGTCCGGATTACCTCCCGACCAAGGCTGTGCAGAAGTCGCCGCGCAAAGGAGCCCAGGATGCCCATGAAGCGATCAGGCCTAGTTACATCCAACCTGATTTTGAGCCCAAGAAACTCAAAAAATATCTGACCGCCGAACAACTGAAAATTTATGAATTAATCTGGCGCAGATTTATTGCCAGTCAGATGAAACCAGCCCTGGTTGATAAAACGGTGGTGACCGTCGATGCCGATGGTTATGAGTTTATTGCCGAGGGGGAGGTCATCCTTTTCAGAGGGTACCTGATTGCCTACGAGGAAGAACCGAAAGAACCTGAAGAGATGGAAGAGCAACCAATTCATAAAGGCAGTATTCCCCGGGAGATCAAGGAAAAGGATCCCTTACATTTGCTGGAACTGGATGTTGAACAGAAGTTTACTCAACCGCCTCCCCGATACTCGGAAAGCACCCTGGTTAAAATTCTCGATAAATTGGGAATTGGCCGGCCAAGCACTTATGCCCAGATCATTTCTACTCTCTTTCTGCGCAAATATATTACCCGCGTAAATCGTTCCATTCAACCGACCGAGTTAGGAGAGACAGTTACCAAACTTTTGGTTCAATATTTTTCAGAAATCTTTAATGTCAAATTTACCGCTTTAATGGAAGCGAATCTGGACCAGATTGAAAATCATAAAGTGAGTTATCATAAAACCCTGGAAGATTTTTATACTCCTTTCAGTGAGTCCCTAAAAAAAGTAAAGGAACAGAAGAAAGAGATCAAGAATGATTTACAGGAACAGACCATGTTAAAGTGCGAATTATGTGGTCGGCCTATGATCATTCGCTGGGGACGGAATGGAAGGTTTTATGCCTGCAGCGGATATCCTGACTGTAAAAACACTAAACCTATTGAGGAACCGGTAAAAAGGGAAACTCAGGAAGTCTGTGAAAATTGTGGATCTCCCATGCTAATTAAACGCGGACGATTTGGTGAATTTTTAGCATGTTCCAATTATCCGACCTGCAAAAATACCAGACCGATCAGCACCGGTGTGACCTGCCCGGAAAAAGATTGCCATGGTTCCATTGTGCAGCGCCAGTCAAAAAAGGGAAAAATCTTTTATTCCTGCAGCAATTATCCCAAATGTAAATTTGCCTTATGGGATAAACCAGTTGCCATTCCCTGTCCGCAATGTTCATATCCACTGCTGGTTGAAAAAAACAGTCAGGCACGAGGATCCTATTTACAGTGCCCTTCCTGTAAACATAAAAAAACTGAAGATGATTTAAAATAGTGCAACAACTTCTGGAAAATTTTTTACAATACCTTCAGACTG
>MESS01000049.1:34442-35818 GCA_001771055.1 Caldithrix sp. RBG_13_44_9 | reverse complement strand
TTGATCTAGCTCAATTTCTCCAATTCCTGGAATCCTTTAATGGGTCGGGTAACGTTGACCCGAAAAAAGTCGATAAAGTAATGATTCAGAGGTATATAGAAGAATTATTTATATGTGGTTTAAATAAAAAGAGTATTTCCCGGAAATTATCCACTATAAAATCCTTTTTTAAATATTTGCAAAGAAACGGTGTGATTGAAAAAAATCCGGTTGCGAATATTCACTCACCCAAACTGGACAAATCCCTGCCGGTGGTCATCAATGAAGAAGAAATCCGCCGAGTGATGCAGTTACCCTCAGAGAATGACTGGGAAGGACTGCGTGATCGGGCCATTCTTGAACTTTTTTATGGTTGTGGTATACGGCTGAGTGAATTGCTCAAGCTCCAATGGAAACAAATTCATTTCAAAGACCAATATATTATTGTGGAGGGTAAGAGAGGAAAGCAGCGAATAATTCCCATCGGTCAATTTGCTATGCAGGCTCTTAAACGATACCAGAGTAAGAAGACAGAGGTGATAGGGAACCAGCCCCCATCGCCTTATGTTTTTGTTAATATAAAAGGAAAGCCACTCTATCCATTAGCGGTGCAGAACATGGTGAAAAAATATTTGCAGAAAGTCTCCGAGCAGGATCGTCTCAGTCCCCATGTTCTCCGACATACTTTTGCGACTCATCTTCTGGACCGCGGAGCTGATCTGCTGGCGGTAAAAGAACTTTTAGGTCATTCCAGTCTTTCTACCACCCAAATTTACACTCATGTGAGTATGGATCGGCTTAAATCAGTTTACCGTAAGGCACATCCACGCTCCGGTCGAGAGGGCTAATCATACATCAAAACCTATAAGGAGGTTTTATGAATTTCAACATCACTGCCCGTCATTTCAAACTTAAGGACGATTTGAAGAACTATGTGGAAGAGAAGGTGAAAAAGCTGGATCGCTATTACGACAATATCCTCGAAGTGGATGTGGTACTGGGATGGGAAAAGCTGAACCGCTATACCGAATTGCGGATCAAAGTGTACAACAAACAAATTGTTATCAAGGAAGTTTCGGATGAAATTCGTAAATCTTTCGATTTGGCTTTGGACCGGGCAGAGCGGCAGTTAAAAAAGTACAAAGAGAAACTGCGGAATCCCGCTAAATCAAAGACCGTAG
Organism: Caldithrix sp. RBG_13_44_9; assembly: GCA_001771055.1. GTDB lineage: Bacteria > Calditrichota > Calditrichia > RBG-13-44-9 > RBG-13-44-9 > RQOF01. The sequence goes on along the minus strand of MESS01000049.1, from coordinate 34,658 downwards.
AGGTCTGATTATTCAAATAAATTTTTAAACAATACTCCCACCCTTACCAGTGGGAGTTTTTTTTTGTAAATTCCTCAAAATGATAAAGGAAGCTGATCCGGTAGAAAAAGTTTTCCCCGATAAGATTGACAAATTGTGATTGCATATGACTACAAATCTATTAAATTTTCATGTCATTTTAAAGGATCTATCATGTTAAAACGAATTTTAACAGTT
>MESS01000049.1:32009-34272 GCA_001771055.1 Caldithrix sp. RBG_13_44_9 | reverse complement strand
TTCGCTCTAAATATCCTACCATGGAGTTCTTTCACTACCTGGGGGACTATCTGAGCAATGAATTTGCACCTAAAACCACCGTCCATGGTACGCTGGTGGATGTCTATGGTATCGGCGTCCTGTTTACCGGGCGCAGTGGAATTGGGAAAAGTGAAATTGCCCTGGATCTTCTGGAACGTGGACACCGGCTGGTAGCTGACGATGTAGTTATAATTACCAAAAAAGCGGAAGAAATATTGATGGGAGAAGGCCGGGAGCTGGCTGAACATCATCTTGAGATCCGGGGTTTGGGATTGATTGATACCCGCAGTACTTTCGGGATACGGGCGGTGCGGGTGCACAAAAGAGTGGAAGTAGAAGTCCAACTGGTTGATTTCGATCCAAAGACTGATTATGACCGAACCGGCCTGGAAGAACAGGAGACTACCATTCTGGGGGTAAAAATTCCTCTGGTAGTATTACCAATTAATCCTGGTAAAAATATTACCGTAATTGCTGAAACAATTGCGCTAAACCAACTTCTAAAAATATATGGACATCATACTCCTAAAGAATTCAATAAGCGTCTGTTGGCTAAAATGAAAGAGCAGGAACGAAAACATCTGCTGGAGTTAAAAATGCGGGATTTTCTCGACAAGGATTTTGAATAAGATGACGGGAATAGTCATTTGTCATAAATCACTGGCCTTTGATTTGATTGAGACGGCTTCTACTATTCTGGGGCATAAAGAAGACTTGCATGGTTTCAGTAATGAGAAGATCACCACTGAAGAGGCGGTGACCCAAATAAAATCTTTGATTAAAACCATCGGAGATCCAGAAAATGTCGTTTTTATGGTTGACTTGCAGGGAGGGAACTGTTGGACCATTGCAAAAATTCTCACGCGTTCCCACTCTGGTTATTTTGTCCTCTCCGGTGTCAATCTGCCAATGATCTTTTCTTTTCTTACCAAGAAAAATCAACTGAGTGCTCTGGATCTGATTCATACCATCGAGAAAGATGCTCATCGTGGAATCTTATTAGAACCATGAACCAGAAAGACTTGTTGTCAATCTCCTAACGGAAAAAAACCCCAATGCCCAGTAAAGCCACAATCGAGAAATTTTTTAAGTCCCATCAGAAAGAGGTGACTGAAAAAATTGAATCGAATTTATCGCCTTATGCCACCCGCAGTCAACGAGCTGTTCGGCGGTTGGATGAAGCGGCCGATCCGCGTAGTCCCTTCTCTCTGGACCGGGATCGCATCCTGTACAGCGGGGCATTCCGGCGTTACTCCGGGAAAACCCAGGTTATTTACTTCGCCTCCCAACTAGATGAAATGCTCACTTCGCGAAGTATTCACACCTTGAGTGTAGCCCAGGTATCTCGAACCATCGGCCGTTTTCTGGGATTAAATCAGGAACTTATTGAAGCAATTGCTCTGGCCCATGATCTTGGTCATTCCCCCTTCGGTCATGACGGGGAGAGATTTTTATCGGAAATCTGTGAAAACCATCGGATCGGTCAATACCATCATCATATTCAAAGCCTTCATATTGTGGATCATATTGCCAAACACGGCAGAGGCCTTAATCTCACTTTCCAGGTGCGCGATGGCATCCTTTCACATGATGGAGAAGTACATAATCAGAAATTATGTCCACATCCTTCAAAGACTGAAAAAGAATTGCAGCGCTATATTCTAAAACGTAAAAAGGGCGAGGAGATAGAGATGATGCCGGCCACCCTGGAGGGCTGTGTGGTCAGAATTTCCGATACCATCGCTTATATTGGTCAGGATATTGAAGATGCTATTCGCATTGGATTGGTAAAAAGAACCGATATTCCGGCTGATTTGCGAAAAAATTTAGGAAGCACCAATGGTGAAATCATTGATACTCTGGTCAAGGATGTGGTTTATCACAGTCTGGGGAAAAATTACATTTGTTTTAGTAAGGAAATTTCCGATAAACTGTATCGGCTTAAACAATTCAATTACCGGCGGATATATTTCAGTGAACATTTGAAACGGGATCATGAAAAAATTGAAGTAGGTTTTCGCTTATTATTTGAAAGATTCCTGAAGGATATAAAACAAAAAAACCAGAAATCCAGCATTTACAAAAATTTTCTGGAGTCTAAACATTCTTCCTATCTGAATTCATTCAATGAGGCAGAAAAGGTAAGGGACTTTATTGGGGGTATGACGGATCGCTATTTTGTGGAGGCTCTAAACGAGTTGATTATTCCAGAGATCAGCTTGATGAATTCCAAAAAAGCCTT
>MESS01000049.1:28008-32002 GCA_001771055.1 Caldithrix sp. RBG_13_44_9 | reverse complement strand
CTTGATGACGAAGCAAAAATTTTATATTTTTTGTTTGTTTTTTCTGTTTATGCTGTTTAAATACAGCTATTCATATGAGAAGTTGACTGCTTTTCAATGGGAGCTTGGGGAAGAACTTATTTACCAGGTAAAATGGGCTTTTATTAAGCTGGGTGAACTCAAATTGCAGGTCATTCAAGAGGATACCATGCATTCCCGGCCTGTTTATCATTGCCGGATTAAAATTGATTCGAACCCGGGATTATTCATCATCAATCTGCATGACGTCTATGAAAGTTATATTGATGCAGAAGATTATTATTCCCATCTATTTCGCAGTTATGAAAAAAAAGCTGATCATATTTTATTCACTCAATTTGAATATGATCCGGAGATAAAGTCAGTCAAAATCCACATGGAGAAGCAGTGGGGGGATCGGACTGAGGTCATTTTGGATTCAATGATTTCGGTATCAACTAAAATTCAGGACAGTTTATCATTGCTTTATTTTGCCCGGGCAATGGCCAAATCTGAAATGCAGGCAGAACTTGCAGTCCTGATCTATACTAAATTTGAATGGACCCAGATCCATATTAGCGGTCAGCAGGAAATGGTGGAATGGAATAATAAGAATATCTCCACCTATCCATTGCAGGGACAATTAAAATTTGTGGGACTGGCTGGAGTAAAAGAGGATTATTCCGGTTGGTTTTCAGCCGATTCCCAGAGTGTACCTTTGAAAGCTTCCATGAAGGCTTTCATTGGCAGTGTGCGAATTGAATTAATAGACTGGAGAAATTGGAACCCTAAAAAAGAAATTTTTTAATCATCATAATAAAGGGGTTGGGAAAATGAAAACAATAGAAAACCTTCTATCGTTTGTAGGGGTTTATTTCTGTCATTTATCACCTAAAATCATCCTGATAACCGGTTTGATTAGCTTCCGGGCAGTGGGACAGGTCATTCTGACCGAGGTCATGTTCGATGCCGATACCCTTGAAAGTCATAATGAATTTGTGGAGTTCTATAATGCAGGCCAGGAGGCAATCAGTCTGGAACAGTGGCAGTTGGGGGATGGGACCGAATTTGATTTTTTGATTGACGCCGGATACGGACTCACTTTAGATCCCCAGCAATTTGCACTCGTTCTGGATCCAAGTTACTTTGAAAATTCAACCATCTATGATACGTTGATCCCGCCAGAAGCCTTGATCCTGACCATCGAGGACGGCAGTTTTGGCAGTTATGGCTGGTCAAATACGGTTTCTGAACCAGTCACACTTATAAGCGCTAATGGCGATACCGTTCAGAACTATTCTTACTCTTTAAATAATCTACCTGGTTTTTCTGATGAAAAGATAATTCTGAATGGGGATAATTCTTCGATCAATTGGAGTAATTCGTTTAGATTCAGAGGTAGTCCTGGCAATTCTAATTCAGTAATGGCCTCTCAAATTGATCTGGCGGTCGATTCGTTGTGGATCGAGCCAGCCTTTCCACTCTCCGGCTCGGAATTTAATTTTTTGTGTATTCTGACAAACCGGGGAATTGAGAATATCTTCCAAATCAATCTTGCCGTTTATCATGATCTGGATTTTGATTTTCAATTGGATCCGGAAGAAATCATTCTGCAGGAGCAGCTTGAAGAACAGTTAGTGCACGGTGATACATCACAGTGCTCCTGGATTCTTTCGGCCCTGCCGGCAGGAGATCACCAAATAGGTATCCAGGCCAGTACAGCCGGTGACGATCATTTGGAAAATAATAAAGCTCATTTATCGGTGCGGATCGAGTCTACTGGTAGCCCGCTGGTCATCAATGAAATTATGTATCAACCAGCCGCGAATAAACCGGAGTGGGTGGAATTGTTCAATAAGAGTTCCAGTCCAGTTAACATGCAAAATTGGTATTTTGCAGATTCCAGAGACTCGATCATACTGGCCAATGATGAAAAGTGGATTGATGCCGCTGGTTTCAAGGTTGTCTGTGAAGATTCTTCACTGATGGAGGATTTTGGACTCACCGCACAAGAAATACTGGTTTCCTCCTCCTTCCCATCCTTAAATAACGATTACGATGATTTAAAACTGCTGAGTTTTTCAAAACGCCTGGTTGATCAGGTGATTTATTCAGATTCCTGGATGCAGCGTGAAACTGAGGCGGGCATCTCCCTGGAACGAATACAACCTGAAATTTCTTCATCATTAGCTGAAAACTGGGCGGCTTGTACTGCTTCAGGCGGTGCTACACCCGGACGAAGAAATTCGATTTATGTGCAAAAACCGGTGGAAAATACCCTGTTGTCCATCAATCCAAATCCGTTTTCTCCCGATGGGGATGGATTCGAAGATTTTACCATTTTTGAATATCACTTACCATTTGCAACGGGCTACTTATCCATCGATATTTTTGATACTGCCGGCCGAAGAATACGGACTCTGCTGGTCCAGCAGCCCGTTGGCTCCACAGGAAATTTTATCTGGGATGGAAAAGATGATCATGGCAGGATAAGCCGGATTGGTCTCTATATCGTCCTGTTCCGGATATCCGCCGTCGGGGATTCATACCAGGAAATTAAGAAAACTTTGGTGCTGATGAAGCGTAGTTAATATCATGACAAGCTTATTATAAGCTGGTAACTATACTTCCAGAATCGATCCTTCCCGGGCCGCCTCACATTTCATGGTAGAACCGGTTTTCCTGATTATTTTTTTACTCTGTTCCAGCATTTTTTTTATGGTTTGATCTCCATGATCAGGATCGTGATGAAAAAGAATCAGCGATTTGACCTGGCTATTCAATGCTAAGTCAATAGTATAAGGGAACGGTGAGTGGCCCCAGGTTTTTCTTGTTTCATATTCTTCTGGTAAAAACTGGGCATCATGGATCAGGATATCTGCTTTCTTGCAAAACTCTATCAATTTTTTATTTTTATCTTCATAAAAATTATCAAATGCCTGTTCAACTTCTGGTACTGCTCTGGCACTCAGAGTAATTGGTCCGGAATTCTGCAAATGATGGAATGGCTCATTATCACTGATGTAAACTAAACAGCGATTTTTATAGGAAAATCGATATCCCAATGCATATCCAGGATGATTCAAATAAAGGGTTTGAATTTCCACACCTTCAATAGAAAATTTTTCCTCTTTGATGGAGCGAAAAGATATCTGGGCTTTCATATCTTCAATGGTAATGGGGAAATAAGTAGGGTCCATCTGAAAGGAAATAATTTGAGCCAGTTTGGCGGCAGCATCATCGCTTCCGACAATGGTTATGGAATTTTTTAAATCAAAGGCTGGCCGGAAGAAGGGCAGTCCCTGAATATGATCCCAGTGAAAATGGCTGATGAAGATATACCCTTGAATATTCTCTTTCTGCTGTTGTAAATATTTGCCTAATTCCCGGATGCCTGTTCCGGCATCAAGGATAAAAAATGGTCCATCCTTGAACCGCACTTCCACACAGGAAGTATTTCCTCCGTAAAAAATGGTAGATGCACCGGGAGTGGGGATTGAGCCGCGTACCCCCCAGAATTTAATTTTGAAGGATTTCATCGGGTTGGGGATTTAACAGACCCCGGATGGAGTCAATTAAAATTTGCGATTTGGTTGGTTTAGTCAAAAACAGATCAGCCCCAACCGACCGGGCTTTTCGTTTATCTGAATCGTATATTTTTCCTGAATAGATCAAGATTTTGATTTCTGCCGTCCGCGGATTTTCCCTGATCAGCTTACAAAGCTGTAAGCCGTCAATCTCTGGCATCATCAGGTCTAAGATCACCAGGCGGGGTTTATATTTTAAAATGGTCTGATAGGCGGTTTTGCTGCGGGTGGTGAATTTGGTACGAAAACCGTATTGCTCGATTAACAGTTTGAGAATGCTGGCCTGATCAAAATTGTCATCCACTACAAAGACGTCATAGTCCACTTTGCCAGACTGATCTTTAGGATTCCTGTTATTAAACTCTATATGTCTCGCACTCATCTCAATCAGTTCATTATCTGGTTAATTT
>MESS01000049.1:25979-27965 GCA_001771055.1 Caldithrix sp. RBG_13_44_9 | reverse complement strand
GTGACCAATGTCACAGTCTATATCTAACATTTTTAGGCGTTTAGCAGCAAGGTTAATTTAATTGTAAAATTATGATTGAGGTATTGTCGTGAAATCTTCAGTTTATTTTCGGGTGAAGATCTTTCTGATTTCGTGAATTTTTGAAAGATTGGAGTTGATCTGATGTAAATGCGCCTGATATTCTGGTTGACTTGGATTCAGTTGTTTGAGTTGTTGTTTAATCGTATCAATTTCAGTCTGATAGCGAGTTACTTTGATTTTAAGAATACAATCGTTTAAATAGCGCTCCGGTTTGCTGATCTCCTTAAACAGTTCGGCAGTCAGCAGGCTGACGATTCGTTCATCCTCCAGGATGGAAAAGAGCCAATGAGTTAGTTCATCCTTGGATTTAGAGGAATTTTCTTTAACCAGAGTGAAAATATGTCTGAATTCCTTATTTAAAAAATCCTGTTCTTCCACCAATTGGAATATGACATTCTTTACCTCATCCAGGTGATTCAGCAGGATCAGCAGCAGATCCTTTTCAGCGCTCCAGGCACCTACCAGGCTCAGGCTGGGCTTTTCCTGGGCTTTCCGGTCTGGTTCATTATCCTGATATCTCATTTCCCTTGATTTAATTTGTTTACTTTTCCGGCGAATTTCTTCAGTAATTGTCGATTCCTGCAGATTGAATTTTTCTGCGATGATATTGCCATAAAAATTTTGCTTCAGGGGATCACTATGGCCCCCCAGACAGTCAATTAAATCTTCAACAATTTTTGACTTCTGGGAGACATCCTGCATCCCGATGGTTTTTTGAAGCTGTTCAATCCTGAAATCAAAATAATCCCGGGCGGTTTTCAAGAGCGCATAAAATTCCGATTTATTATTCTTCCGTAGAAAACTATCCGGGTCTTCATTCTCAGGAAGAATGATAACTCTTACATTCAGATTATCCTGAAACAGGATCTGACCTCCCCGGACAGCTGCCTGAATACCTGCCGCATCAGCATCATAACACAGGACAATTTCCTTGGTATACCTGCGAATGAGTTTGGCATGTTCGCTGGTCAAAGCGGTACCACTGGTAGCTACAACATTTTTAATATCATTTTGAAACAACTGCAAATGGTCCATATATCCTTCAACCATAATGACAAATCCTTCCTGCCGGATCCATTCCTTGGCGAAATATAATCCATAGAGCACCTGGCTCTTGATATAAACAGCAGATTCCGGGGAATTAATGTATTTGGGAGTCTCAGTCGTGCCGCCCAAATCTCTTCCTCCAAATGCAATAATTCTTCCGGAGAGATTGAGGATCGGGAACATTAACCGGTTTCGGAAACGATCATATTTTTTCTGCCGGTCTTTCTCACTTTCCAGAATCAGACCTGCCTTTTGGAAAGGCTCCAGATCCATTTTTTTTCTTAAAATTTCCTGATACAGAGTATCCCATTCATCCGGGACATAGCCAATCTTAAAAAATTTAATGGTTTCCGGATCAATTTGACGTTTTTTCAAATAAGGTTCTATCTGCGAATATTTACTGTGCAACAGATTATGATAAAAGTCGCAGGCAAATTGGTAAGCCCGGTACAGTTGATCGTATTCACTTAATTTTCGTTCATCTTCCCTGAATTTTGGCAGCTCTATTCCAGTTTCGGCTGATAGTTTTTGAATAGCCTCCAGGAAAGTAATTTTTTCATAACGCATGAGGAAGTTGAAAACATTTCCTCCGGCTCCGCAGCCGAAACAATAAAAAATCTGCTTATCGGCATTGACGGTGAAAGAAGGGGTTTTTTCGGTATGAAAAGGACAGAGGGCTTTGAAATTCTTGCCCTGTTTTTTCAAATTAATATAGCGTGATATTAATTCCACAATATCCACGGTTTCCCGGATACGGTCTATGATATGATCGGGTATCTGCGCCATCATTTCACCTGGGAGAGGAATTACTGATCTCTTGACTTAATTATCTCAATCATGTAAATTTATTGCTTATAA
>MESS01000049.1:25577-25941 GCA_001771055.1 Caldithrix sp. RBG_13_44_9 | reverse complement strand
CAAAAATCAACATCAGATTCCTCCACAGCAAATTAATATTGAATTGTCTCCTGAGCAAGGAGAGGGAATTTATTCAAACTTGGCTCTGATTACTCATTCACCGGCAGAATTCGTTTTTGATTTCACCCGGATACTTCCGGGGGTACCAAAAACAAAAGTATATGCCAGGATCATCATGACCCCGCAGCATGCTAAAAGTTTCTGGAAGGCCCTGGAAGAAAATATTCAGAAATTTGAATCTCAATATGGGGAAATAAAACTTCAAGGTTTAGCAGCCGCGAACAAACAGATTGGTTTTAAACCACCTACAGTCACTGAAAAATAAATTTTGTTTTATTGAGTCAGTTAAGGATAATGTCAACCA
>MESS01000049.1:23655-25558 GCA_001771055.1 Caldithrix sp. RBG_13_44_9 | reverse complement strand
TTGTCAGGAAGGGATTGAAAACGCCGCCATGAAAGCCGGTAAAAAAGGTTGTGATATCACTCTGGTAGCAGTAAGTAAAATGGTCGAACCGGCCCTGATTAATGAAAGCATTGAAGCAGGTGTCCGGATTATTGGCGAGAACAGGGTTCAGGAAGCTCACGCAAAGCAGCAGCATGTTAATCCGATAACCTGGCATATGGTGGGACACCTACAAACCAATAAGGTTAAAACAGCTGTTCAAATATTTGATATGATACAATCGGTTGATTCTATTCAGGTAGCGGAGGAGATCAGTAAACGCTGTGGTTCTCTTCAAAAAAATATGCCGATTTTAGTGGAAGTGAATACCAGCGGTGAACCTTCTAAATTTGGCTGTGAACCAGGGGAAACCGTGACACTGATCACTCAGATCAGCAGTCTTCCTAATATTAGTATCGAAGGATTAATGACGGTGGGTTTATTTAGCAGTAAAAGAGATAAAATAAGAAAATGTTTCATCCTATTACGGCAACTGGCCGAAAGAATTCGTACTTTAAAACTGCCCAGGATAGAAATGAGGATTTTATCCATGGGAATGTCCGGAGATTTCGAATTGGCCATCGAAGAGGGATCTACCATGGTCAGAATAGGCAGTGCGATTTTTGGTCCCAGAGTATATCAGAAATAAAAAAATCTAAGCTATATATATTCTTAACCCTCGATAAATAAGGAGAGGGAAAATGAAATTAACACCGCTGGATATCAGAAAACAAGAATTTCGCAAAACCCTGAGGGGATTTGATCCTATCGAAGTCCAGACTTTTCTGGAAATGGTAGGAGAAGAATATGAGCAGCTCCTGGAGAAAAATAAACAGCTCGACCACCGCCTGATTGAGCTGGAGACCAAGCTCAAGGATTACCAGGAAAATGAGAAAAATTTACGGGAAACACTGCTGAATGTTCAGGAAGTGAAAAAACAATCCGAGGAAAGCAGTCGCCGGCAGGCGGATTTGTTGATCAAAGAATCGGAATTGAAGGCCCTGGAGATTATCGAGATTGCCAGAAAACAAGCCCGTCAAATGCGTGATGAAGTAAGCATTCTTCGCTCTCAGAAGGAATCATTTATCAATCGGTTGAGGCAAATCTTAATCTCCCAGATTGAGCTGCTTTCGGTGCTGGAAATTGATGATGCCATTCCCGAAGAGGCCTTGAAATTCCTTGATAATGTCCGTAGCCGGAAAAAGATGGCCCTCGCCAATCAGAATAATCTCCGGGACCAGCAAAAAAAGAAAAGCGGAGAAACTTCTGAACCAGTCGAAGCAATCGAGCTGTCCGATGAACCATCTGCTGCGGATGACATGATGGATATTAAGGCTAAGTTATCACCGGGAAGTAATGTTCCGGCTAATTCCACTTCTCAATTGAAATCTCCCAGGACAGCCAGCCCCGCTCCGGGTGGCAGTGAAAAAAATAAAGAGCAGGATCTGAAGAAAAAGGTGGATGATGAAATCAATGAATTTTTTAAAAAAGAAATTCAAATTGATGAATTAATGAAAGATATCCAGAAGAAAAATAAAAAGTAAAGGTTGAGAAATGAAAGTGTGCCTGAAAATTATCGGATATTTACTCTTTGCTGCAATGCTTTTCGGGAGCTGCAGCAGTAATACCATGAACTTGCAAAAACTAGACCGCGATCAGTCGGTAAGAATATTTTTTAAGAACGGTACGGTAGATAATGGAATTATTTTGAAAAAGGAAATGGAAAACATCCGCTATGTTTCCGGAGCAACCCACCAGGAAAATATCATCAAACTCAATGATATTCTGCGGGTAGAAAAACTGGATCTGGTTTATGATTATAACGCCGATGAAATCAGCAATGCGGAAATTGATAAAAATAAAGGAAGCGGAAATACCTGGGGAT
>MESS01000049.1:15553-23625 GCA_001771055.1 Caldithrix sp. RBG_13_44_9 | reverse complement strand
CCGCTGGTATCGCGGTAGGACTTCCCTTGTGGTATGCTGATGTCGACCAGATTCCACCTTATTTTTTTGCGGGTGCCGGAGCAGTAGCTGGAAGTATCTTTTTTGCCTTCAAAGGCCAAGACAAGGATAAAGAAATAGCAGTAAAGAAAATCCGATATTCGCGGATGTCTGATCAGGAAATACAGAAACAGCTGGAAGAAGAAAAAAAGCGAATTGAAGAACTGAGAAAGCAGAAACAAAAATTACAAGATCAAATCCAAACCACTGAATAATTCATAGAATTATAGTGACATCAGAATGAGCGATCTAAAAAAACAGATCAACGAAGCAGTTGATCATATTCAGGGACAGACTAAAGTAAAACCGCAAATCGGAATTGTCCTCGGCACCGGATTAGGTGAGCTGGTAAAAGAAATTTCGGTCGATGCCCAATTTTCTTATCAGCAAATTCCCCATTTTGCGGTTTCCACCGTGGAAACCCATGCCGGAAAACTGATTCTGGGATCAATCTCAGACCGCAAAGTGGTAGCCATGCAGGGAAGATTTCATTACTATGAAGGTTACAGCATGCAGCAAATCACCTTTCCCATCCGGGTGATGAAATTCCTGGGGATTAAAACACTGGTGATTTCCAATGCTGCCGGGGGGATGAATCCGCTCTATCGTAAGGGTGACCTCATGATCATGGATGACCACATCAATCTTCTGGGGGACAATCCATTAATCGGACCGAATGATAACAGTCTTGGCCCCCGTTTCCCGGATATGTCCGAACCCTACAGCCGGAGATTGATTGAGCTGGCTGAACAGATCGTGCTGGAAGAGAAAATGAAAATTCATCGCGGAGTGTATGTGGCGGTCTCGGGTCCAAACCTGGAAACCCGGGCGGAGTATCGCTTCCTCCGCGATATCGGTGCTGATGTGGTAGGAATGTCTACCATTCCGGAAGTTATCGTGGCCAGGCACATGGGTTTGGAGGTCTTCGGGATTTCGGTAGTGACGGATGAATGTTTTCCAGATGCCTTGCAGCCGGCGGATGTGGCAGATATTATTAAAACGGCCAATGCCGCCCAGCCGAAACTGACTTTATTGATGAAACGTCTCATTGAGAGATTGTAGAAAAATATGGGGCCTTATCAGCCATTTGCAAAATTGCTGATTATTGCCGGGATCGTGCTGCTGGCGATTGGATTGATTCTGTTGGCGGTTCCTAAAATACCTTTTATTGGAAAATTACCGGGAGACATTCTGATCCAGAAGAAAAATTTTACCTTTTACTTTCCGGTAGTCAGTCTGTTGATTTTGAATTTGATCATTTTCATCTTCCTGTACTGGTTGAAAAAATAATAGCCTGGTAACTCAGAGATGTACAAAGAAATTGCTGGAAAAGTTAATATTCCTGAACTCGAAAAAGAGATTCTTGACTTTTGGGAAAAGAATTTTATCTTTGATAAAAGTATAAAGATTCGGGAAAAGGCTCGTCCGTTCGTTTTTTACGAAGGTCCACCTACCGCTAATGGTCGACCAGGAATTCACCATGTCATGAGCCGCACCATCAAAGATGTGGTCTGCCGCTATAAAACCATGAAGGGATTCCGGGTTAATCGCAAGGCCGGCTGGGATACTCATGGATTACCGGTGGAAATTGAGGTGGAGAAAAAGCTCAACATTGATGGCAAAGCAGGAATTGAAGAATATGGCATTGGTAAATTCAATGAACAATGTAAAGCAAGTGTCTTCCACTATAAGAAGGATTGGGATGATCTAACCCGGCGGATCGGATTCTGGCTGGATCTAAAAGATCCCTACATTACTTTTCAAAATGACTATATAGAGAGTATCTGGTGGATTTTAAAAAATTTCTATGAACGGGATCTTATTTACAAAGGTTTTAAGATCCTTCCGTACTGTCCCAGATGTGAAACACCGCTCTCCAGCCATGAGGTTTCGCAAGGTTATAAAGAGGTAAAGGATCCCTCTATTTATATCAAGTTCCGTTTAGTGAATCAACCGGATACCTTTTTCCTGGTGTGGACCACCACTCCTTGGACCCTGATATCGAATGTAGCTTTGAGCGTTCATCCGGAGGTGGAATATTTGAAAGTGTCCCGGAATGGCGAATATTTAATTATCGCTGAACCTCGTGCCTCAGCCGTTCTGGGTAGTGAATTTACAATCGTCGAACGATATAACGGAAAACAACTGGAACACCAGAAATACGAACCGTTGTTTACTTTTGTGCCGCTGGATAAAGAGGCTTTCTATGTGGTACTGGGTGATTTTGTAACCACCGAGGATGGTACTGGAATTGTTCATATTGCTCCGGCTTTCGGTGAAGATGATTATAATATTGGTCAGAAGTATAATTTGCCGGTGGTGCGGCCAGTTAATCGGAGCGGAGAATTTGAGGAAATCATCAGCGATTATAAGACAAAATTCGTAAAAGATGCCGATCCTGAAATAATTATCGATCTGAAAAAACGGAACCTGCTGTTTCGTAAAGAAATGGTGGAACATAGTTACCCGCATTGCTGGCGCTGTGACTCGCCACTTTTATATTATGCCAGAGATTCCTGGTATATCCGGACCACCCGGTTCAAGGAAAATATGCTGAAGAATAATGAACAGATTTCCTGGTATCCTCCGGAAGTGGGGGAAGGAAGATTCGGTGAATGGTTGAAGAATAATGTGGATTGGGCCCTTTCCCGGGATCGTTATTGGGGTACTCCCCTGAATATCTGGGTATGCGAAGATTGCCAGCACCACCTCTGCATCGGCAGTATTAAGGAATTGCAAGAAAAAGGAGAAAATGTACCGGAATCGATAGATCTTCATAAACCCTTTGTAGATGAAGTGATTATTCCCTGTGATAAATGTCAGGGAAAGATGAAGCGGGTTCCGGAGGTGATAGATGTCTGGTTTGATTCCGGCAGCATGCCCTATGCCCAATGGCATTATCCATTTAAAAATAAGGATGTTTTCGAGGAAAATTTTCCGGCTGATTTTATCTGTGAAGGTGTAGATCAGACCCGCGGGTGGTTCTATTCACTTCTGGCCATTTCTACATTATTGTTTGACAAACCGGCCTTCAAAAATATTGTGGTAAATGAACTGATCCTGGATAAAGAAGGACAGAAGATGAGCAAGTCCCGGGGGAATGCAGTGGTGCCGGAAGAGGTGATCTCGCAATACGGGGTCGATCCGTTGCGCTGGTATTTTGTGACCGTCAGCGCCCCCTGGGTGCCGAAAAGGTTTGATGCCGAGGGAATAGCAGAAGTTTACCGGAAATTTTTTGATACCTTATTCAATACCTATAGTTTTTATGCCCTGTATGCCAATATAGATAAGTTTAAGCCGACTCTTGAAACTGTTCGCTTCGAGCAACGTCCGGAAATCGACCGCTGGATTCTTTCGTTGTTATATACCACGGTGGCACAGGTGAACGACAAATTAGAGAATTACGATATGACCCGGGCAGCAAGGATCATTTCAGATTATTTACTGGATGATGTTTCGAATTGGTATGTGCGGCGGAATCGCCGGAGGTTCTGGAAGGGAGAAATGAATCAGGATAAAATTTCTGCCTATCAGACTTTATATGAGGTACTATTAACCATAACCCAGATGATTGCCCCCATTGCTCCATTTACGGCTGAAGAGTTATATCAGAATTTACGCACCACTGAAATGCCGGAGTCGGTTCATCTCCTGAATTATCCTGGACTAACAGAGGCTATGAAAAAAAATCAGGATCCTGATCTGGAAACCCGGATGCGGAATGCCCAATTAGTGGTCAGCCTGGCTCGGTCTATCCGAAATGAGGTCAAACTTAAAGTGCGCCAGCCGTTATCCGAAATGATTGTAGCCTCTCCCAGCAAATCAGTGCGGGAATCGATTGATCAGACTGCTCACATCATCAAGGATGAGATCAACGTGAAGAATATTATCACTATTGAGAAGAGCAATGAAATTGTGAGTAAAAAAGCCAAACCACAATATAAACAACTGGGTCCCAAGGCCGGGAAACTGATGAAAAAGGTTGCTGAAATTATTGAGAATTTAAACGAGGAAACATTGGACCATCTGGAAAAATCAGGACAAATTACGCTGGATGTGGACGGGGTGCAAATTCATATAAACCGGGAGGATGTGGAATTTTATGAAGAATTAAAGAAAGAGAATTGGGTTATTGGGAGAGAGGGCGGGATCCTGATTGCTCTTAATGCACAGATCACAGAAGAATTGGAAACCGAAGGTATTGCCCGGGAGTTTATCAACCGGATTCAAAATCTCCGCAAGGAAGCAGGTTTTGAAGTAACCGATCGGATCACGATCGGTTACCAGGCACCAGAAAAAATTCGTAATGCAATCGAACGTTTGGCCGATTATATTATGTCTGAAACACTTGCAATACGGATGAAGCCTGCCATGGATGGAGGAGATATTCAAAGGGAGATAACTATTAATGGAATTAATTTCGTGGTGGTTTTAGAAAGGGAAGACAAATAGGACGGATTTATTCAGGGAGTCAACTATGAATGCAAAAAAATTACAATATTTTAGAAAATTATTGCTGGAAAAGCGAAAAGAGGTGCACGAACGGATTGAACATTTGCGGGAAGTCGCAATGGAAAGCCCAGCTGCTACCGGAAACAACTCCAGCTATTCTTTTCATATGGCCGATCAGGGAACTGATGCAATGGAACGCGAGAAAGCTTTTCTCTTTCTTTCACGAGAAGAGAAATTTTTTCAACAAATTGAACGATCCCTCACTGCCATTGAATTGGGAGAGTATGGAATTTGTCGGGTATGCGGCAAGGAAATTGATGAAGAACGTTTGAAGGCAGTCCCAACTACCCGTATTTGCGTTCCCTGTAAGCAGGCAGAATCTCGGAGAAAATAGTTGTTTACTAAATTCTTCAAGTCAACTCCGCTTTTGAAAATTGTCATTGGAATAATACTCGGTGTTCTGCTGCTGGATCAGATTACCAAACACCTCGCCCGGGTTTTCTTGCAGCCGGTGTATTCTAAATCTATTATTGGGGATTTTTTCAGACTAACCTATATTGAAAATCCCGGTATTGCATTTGGTTTGAGAATTAGTAATAAAATTACCTTTACCATCTTATCAATCATCGCCGTTATCATCATCTTCTATTACCTGCTTTCGTTGCGTGATCATAAGATCTTACGACTCGCTTTCGCTTCCATATTGGGGGGTGCATTCGGTAATCTCATTGACCGTTTTCTATATGGCAGGGTGGTCGATTTTCTGGATTTTGAGTTTTTTGATGTTAATATTCCTTCTTTCCGATTATTGTTTTTTGATTTCAGTGGTTACCAGATGGATCGCTGGCCGGTATTTAATGTGGCAGATATTGCGGTAACTGTCGGTATGATCATGATCATTCTCAACTCTATCCTCGATTTGCGTCTTAAAAAATCTGTTTCATATAATGGCCTCCAACAGAATTAAATATCCAGTAGATGCAGATGAGACCGGTTTGAGACTGGATAAATTTCTTCATAACCGCTTGCCTGAATTTTCCCGTACCTACCATCAGAAATTGATCGAGAATAAATGGGTAACTGTTAATGGACAATTTGTCAAACCGTCCTATAAAATTTCCAAAGATGAAACGGTGCAGATTGAGCTTCCAGCGGCTGAAGAAACTGGAATTGAACCGGAAAATATTCCGTTATCAATAGTGTACCAGGATCAGGATCTCATTGTCATTGATAAACCGGCAGGATTGGTGGTTCATCCGGGTGCGGGAATAAAATCTGGCACCCTGGTGAATGCATTAATGTATCACTGTCATGATCTCTCCGGTGTCGGTGGTCGTTTGCGACCTGGAATTGTGCATCGTTTGGATAAAAACACTTCTGGTCTGATGGTGGTGGCCAAAAATGATAAAACCCATCTTCATCTGGTCCGTCAATTATCACTCAGAACCATGACCAGAAAATATCAGGCGCTTGTCTGGTTCATTCTTGATCCACCAAAGGGTTTGATTGAAACCCATTTGGCCAGGAGCAAAAAAGATCGTACAATTTTTACTGTATCTGAACAGGGCAAAAATGCTATTACCCGCTATGAGGTCCGAAAATATTTCCGGTTCTTATCCCTGCTCGATGTTCAATTGGGAACCGGCCGTACCCACCAGATCAGGATTCATTTGAATTATATCCAGCACCCGGTCTTCGGTGATCCCGAATACCATGGTCGAAATAAACAAATCCGGCAGCTCAAGAATTCTGTTGATCGACTTCAAGCCCAGCATCTGTTATCTTTAATATCGCGTCAGACACTGCATGCGGTTGAACTGCGGTTTATTCATCCTTCCCTGTCAGCTGAAATGAATTTTCATTCACCCCTGCCGTCTGATTTTCAAAAGGTACTCAGTGAACTTGAAGTGAATGGAACATCCAATTGGAATGATAATTAAATTGAAAATTCTTAAAGGTTTTTCTGGTAGACAAATTCGCATATGTTGGAGGTCAGGATGCAAAAATATGTGATATTATTAGTGGTTTTATCAGGACTTGTTTTTACGGTATTCACACAGGAATTTAAATTAATAACTCCGATTGTCCTGGACATGGGAACGGTTTTGGAAGATTCCATCGTAACCGGAAAAATCCGGTTTACGAATTCCGGGAACCTGCCTTTGAAGATCGGGAGAATTCAAACCAGCTGTGGTTGCACGGTCGCTCAATTGGACAAATTAACCTACTTACCCAATGAAGAGGGTGAAATAGCTGTGCAATTTAATACCAAAGGTCAGGCAGGACTTACCCGCAAAACGGTGAATGTATCAATTGAAGAAGGCACACCATCCAGTGTTAGAGTAACCCTGCAAACGATTGTTAAACAACAGCTTGAAATCAATCCCGCTTTTATTGATTTGCAGGATATTACCCTGAAAGATTCGTCAATTAAACGTTCTCTGGTAATTAAAAATAATTATAATCAGGATTTACTGGTAAAAAACATTAAGGGAAATATCAAATCCCTTACTGTTAAACCGGAACAATTTTTACTTCATCCGGGTTCAGAGAAAGCGCTGGAAATTCTGTACCAACCACAAAAGGAAGGTCGAAATGACGGTTATATTGAAATAGAGTTTGAAAAACCGGTTCAAAAATTGAAACGTATCCCGGTATTTATCAAAGTAAATCCCTGATTCTTCGAGAGAAAAATAATTTTATCTGGTTATATTATTAGTAAAATTTTTGTAATCATCCAACGATATCTCGTGAAAAAATCAATCGTCAGATTTACTATCATCCTCATTGCCGCTTTTCTCTTGGGATTGATATATAATCAGCTTCATCCAAATGGAATTAAATCGAAGTTACTTTTTCATTCAAGCTTCTTGACAGCAAAAGAATTTTCCAATACTGTTCAGATTATATCAGCTGATTCGGCTTTTGTCTTTTTTGAAAAACCTTTGGTAAAATTTTTAGATATCAGGGCGCGGGAAGATTATCAGCTGGATCATATTCCAGGGGCAGATCATATTGCTTTTAATCATTTGTTAAATGGATCAACCGCTGGAATTTCTATCCGACCTGGGGACAAAGTAATCATCTATGATCAGGAAGGAAAAATGGAACAGTTAGGCCTGGCTGCCACCTCGCTGCAACAGGCAGGATATACTGATCTTTTCATTCTTTTTGGCGGATATCTCAGCTGGCTGGAAAGGGGTTTTATAATAGAAAGCGGGGAAGGGCAGGATGAGTAGAAAATACCGCTGGCTCTTACTGTTTATCAGAATGGTTTTGGGTTCGGTCTTCCTGATATCAGCGGCCTTTAAGTTGGCTTCACCAATGGATTTTGCTCAATCGATCATAAACTATCAGGTTTTCGGATTGATCCTGTCTCATTGGGGAGCAGTGCTGATTCCTGCTTTAGAAACTTTGCTGGGAATAATGCTGCTAACTCGCCTCTGGGTTAAGGAAACTCTTGTACTTACACTGGGTTTGTACCTGATTTTTGATATAATGATTCTGCAGGCTTATTTCCGGGGATTGGATGTAGCCTGCGGTTGTTTTAATCCAGCGGATCA
>MESS01000049.1:0-15531 GCA_001771055.1 Caldithrix sp. RBG_13_44_9 | reverse complement strand
CTGATTGAAAATTTTCTTTTAACAATCCTGTCAATTTCAAGTATAGTTATTTACCGGAAAATCGATCAGACTGCCAAAAATTAATTTATCTTCTGTTTCTTGCCTTTTTCCTCTTTAAGCATTTGTTTCAGGACGGTTTGCAAAATCCCGCCATTCTGGTAATAACGTATATCGATGGGTGTATCCAAGCGTGAAAGAACATTGAAGGTCATCCGGATATTTTCTTCATTGATGGTCTGAACAGTCAATTCCTGTCCGGGTATCAGACCATTTTCCAGACCGGTTATGGTGAATATTTCTTTTCCAGTAATACCCAGTTTTTGGGCACTGTCTCCGGTCATAAATTGCAATGGTAATACCCCCATGCCCACCAGGTTACTGCGATGGATCCTTTCAAAACTTTCAGCGATAACTGCCTTAACTCCTAATAAAAATGTCCCTTTTGCTGCCCAATCACGTGAGCTTCCGGTGCCATATTCTTTACCAGCGATGATCAACAACGGTACATTATTCTTTTGATACTGCATGGAAGCTTCATAAATGGGTAATTGTTGGTTGGTCGGGAAATGAAGAGTATAACCGCCTTCTACTCCGTTTAAAATTTTGTTTTTGATCCGGATATTCGCAAAAGTACCCCTCATCATCACTTCATGATTTCCCCGCCTGGATCCATACGAATTAAAATCTTTTATCTCCACTCCATTTTCTATGAGATACTTACCTGCCGGACTGGTTGGTTGGATACTACCGGCTGGTGAGATATGATCGGTTGTTACTGAGTCTCCCAATAAAGCCAGTATCCTGGCCTGCCGGATGTCTTTTACTCTTCCGGTCTGCAGGTTTTCAAAAAATGGCGGTTTTTTAATATAGGTCGATTTTTTATCCCAGCGAAAGATTTTCCCTCCACTGCTATCCATAGAACGCCAGTTTTCGTCTCCACTAAAGACTTGCTGGTATTTTTCTTCAAACATTTGTGGTTCCAGTGAGGACGTTAAGGTATCTGATATCTCTTTTTCACTGGGCCAGATGTCCTTTAAAAATACTTCTGTTCCGTTCGACCCAATCCCGATAGGGTCCGACTCCATATTAATGTCTACCCGCCCGGCCAAAGCATAGGCTACCACCAATGGGGGAGAAGCAAGGTAGTTAGCACGAACTGCAGCATGGATGCGGCCTTCAAAATTTCGATTTCCGCTTAAGACCGCAGCAACTACCAAATCATTGGTTTTTATGGCTTTTTCAATCTCTGGCCGTAAGGGTCCGCTATTGCCAATACAGGTGGTACATCCATATCCCACCAGGTGGAATCCTTGCATTTCAAGGCTTTTCATAAGACCGGCTTTTTTGAGATAATCGGTCACTACCCGGCTTCCTGGTGCCAGGCTGGTTTTGACCCAGGGTTTAGTCTTAATCCCTTTTTCCAGCGCCTTTTTAGCCAGCAAACCTGCGGCAATCATTACCGAGGGATTTGAGGTATTGGTACAACTGGTTATTGCTGCAATGACCACAGAGCCATGTGAGAGTTCATTTTTCGCCGCTAAAAATTGGTCAGCAGGGTTTTCCTCTTTACCGGCCAGGAAGTTATCATCGGTTGTTTTTACATTTTCTGGCATGGCTTTGCCAAAGGTGTCCTTAAGAGATTGGTAAAAAACAGTCTTCATTTCCCGTAAGGGAACCCGGTCCTGAGGCCGGCGCGGGCCCGCTAGACTTGGTTCCACCTTGGACAGATCCAACTCCAGCACCGCATGATATTGCGGATCAGGAGTTTCATCGGTTCTGTACAGAGCTTGCTCTTTGGCATAAGACTCTACCATTCTGACCTGCTCCTCAGAACGGGCGGTTTGTTTTAAATACCCCAGTAAAATCTGATCAACCGGGAAAAAGCCGATCGTTGCACCATACTCCGGAGACATATTAGCGATGGTAGCCCGGTCCGGAAGGGTTAAATTTGAAAGGCCAGCACCAAAATATTCGACGAATCTACCCACTACCCCGAATTTTCGCAGCATCTCGGTAAGCGTAAGAACCAGGTCGGTGGCGGTAGTTCCGCTCTTTAAGTGTCGGGTAAGTTTTACGCCTATTACTTCCGGTAAAACCATGTAATAGGGTTGTCCCAGCATCACGGCCTCAGCCTCAATTCCGCCCACTCCCCAGCCAACCACACTCAATCCATTAATCATGGTGGTGTGAGAGTCAGTGCCTACCAGGGTATCGGGATAAGCAACTTTTTGATTATTTTTTTCTGAAATCATCACTACCTGGCCCAGATATTCAAGATTAACCTGATGAACAATTCCGGTACCGGGCGGCACCACCCTAAAATTTTTAAAACTTTTTTGCGCCCAGCTCAACAATGAATATCTCTCGGCATTTCTCTCATATTCTTTTTTCACATTCACTTTGAAAGCGTTGATGGTTCCGAAACTATCCACCTGTACTGAGTGATCTATTACCAGATCGGACTGAACGATGGGATTGATTCGGTCGGGATTGCCTTTAAAATTTTTAACTGCATCCCGCATAGCGGCCAGATCAACTACCGCCGGAACCCCGGTAAAATCCTGCAGGATAACCCGGCCAGGCATGAAAGGAATCTCGGAGCCAGACTTTATTTTGGGATCATATCGAAGTACGTTTTCAATATCCTGGTGGGTGACCAGTGATCCGTCCTCATTCCGCAGCAGATTTTCCAGGAGAATGCGGATAGAAAAAGGTAGGCGGTCTATATTGATCAAATTTTGCTTTTCTAATTCGGCCAGGTTAAAAATAGTATAAGACTGGTTAGTGATTGATAATTTTTTAAGAGTAAGAAAGCTATTTTTGAATTTTGCAGACATTAGTCCTCCTTTCACCGATATTTCTTTACTGTGCGATAGTCAAGTAAAATTTTTATTCCAAAATTAATGAATCTCCTTTTAATATTCAATGCCTCTAATATTCTTATTATCCCGGCAGAATTTTGGTGGAAAATAAAAAGGGACATCTCGAAAGATGTCCCTTCAGAGACAATGGGGCCAAAATATTTTTAATTTGGGAGGGAGGTTTTTTTGAGGGGAGAGCCCCATTGTCTGCGTTTGAATATATAACTGCTGTTTTAATAAATCAAGAATATTTTCTGATAACCTGTTTTGAGACCATTAAGTGATATATGGCATCGCCAGATTGGGATAAATAAATTGTATTTCTAATATTTCCCAATCTTGTGAACGCTGGATGATGC
Organism: Caldithrix sp. RBG_13_44_9; assembly: GCA_001771055.1. Taxonomy (GTDB): domain Bacteria; phylum Calditrichota; class Calditrichia; order RBG-13-44-9; family RBG-13-44-9; genus RQOF01. The sequence goes on along the minus strand of MESS01000049.1, from coordinate 12,311 downwards.
TGGCGTGCAGAATATCTCCTTTCCGCAATCGGAAAAAGGCTGAAGACTCAAATTTAAAAATCAAATTATTTTCATAATCAAATAAATTTCTCGCTTCGATGATACGATCTAAACGATCTCGGATGTCAATGATTTCATAATAACCGACTTTATGTTCGCTGTAGGTCTGTTCAGCGGTGATAATCGTTTCAAATAAATTGTATTCGGAAATAAAGGTGTTAGTAGCCTGAATGACCCGTGGTAGATCCATTTTCAAAACGTCGTAATACTTTAGAAATTCTTTCCTCAGATTGATTTGGTAGTGGTGGAAAAGAAAAGTAATAAATCTGGCAGTAGCCCGGAAGATATGGGAAATTTGTCTCACATCCGATAGAATAAATTCTCGCGTCAACCATACCGAAAGGAACTCGGCCAGATGACTTTCCTTTAAATCAGAAATTTTATCCAGCTTGACATAATCCATTAAATAGCGGCTTAAATAATCAATGTCGTGAGCTAAGGTCTGTTGGGATATTTGGGGATTGTAATGCTCATCATTTAAAAAATGGGAAAATACATCTTCGATATTTTCGGGATTTTTCTCCCATTCTAATTTTTCCCGGTTTTCTTTCCATTCGTGATGTGTTTCCTTCCAGCTGTTTTCTGATTTATCCTCTTCCTCATTTTGCAATAACTCTTCAAAATAATCAACTGCCAGTTCCAATGGTTTATGTAATAGTGACTGGCCTTCGAAGCGGATAAATTCAATGATCACATTTTCAATAAATTCTGCCAGTTCCAGCAAAATAATATCATTTTCTTCAAATTCGATACTCATTTCTTCGCTGTAAAATTGCAACAGGGAATCCAGAATAACATGATTCATCAGATCCAGCCGCAGACATTGTTCTTTATCGAGCTTTCCTACCAGGAAAGATTGGATCAGTTCAAGTTTTCTTCTTATTTTCTCATTGCCCTGCAGCTGAGTTTCATCAATAGTTCCATCCAGATCGCGTGTACAATTTATCGGACAGGAGCTAAAGCAGTTTTCTTCCAGAAAATATTCGAAAGAATCACATAAATTGAAGCAAACCGTGCCGATCTGATCGAAATCCAGGTTCAATCTGGACTGGCGCCGGTGTTCAACAAAAAATCTCTTTTCTAATTGATTCCCGAGATGATTTATTAATAAAAAAATAAAAAAATCTAAATTATTGAATTCATAAAATTCTTTATCCCAGCTGTCAATAAATTCTCGCACCGAGATAAATGTCTTTTGATGATGCTCGGACAATCTAAATGCTCCCGGTTTTTTCCGAATATAATTGCTGCTTCAATATGAGTCAATAGAAAAACGGATAACCTTTCTGAAAGCCTCTTTAATAATCATTTTCAACATCTGGTAAAACATTTCTTTTTTATGAAGCTGCTTTTTCTAAAAATATACCTGCTATGAAGAATATATCTGTCAATTATTTCAGTTTTTTTAACAGTACCTGGATCATGTCCGTCGTCATTTTCGATAGGTCATATTGCGGACTCCAGCCCCATTCCTGTCTGGCGGCTGAATCATCCATGCTTCTGGGCCAGGAATCCGCAATGCATTGGCGAACTGGATCGATTTTATAGTCCATGGTAAAGTCCGGAATATGCTGTTTAATTTCTCCAAAAATATGCTCAGGGGCAAAACTCATGGCTGTGACGTTAAAAGCATTTCGATGTTTTAAATTTTTAGGATCGGTTTCCATCAGTTGAATGGCTGCCTGTAAAGCATCAGGCATGTACATCATGTCCAGAAAAGTACCTTGTTTTAAAAAACAGGTATATTTTTTATGCTGTATTGCCTCATAAAAGATTTCAACAGCATAATCAGTAGTGCCTCCGCCGGGAAGAGTCACATTTGAAATTATTCCGGGATAACGAAGTCCACGGGTATCCAATCCATATTTGCGGAAATAATAATCACATAATAATTCTCCTGCCACTTTGGTGACTCCATAGCAGCTGGTTGGGCGTTGGATCGTATCCTGGGGGGTCTTATCCCGGGGTGTCGAAGGCCCGAAAGCCCCAATGGAGCTGGGAGTAAAAACCGAGCAATGGTATTCACGAGCCAGCTCCAGAATATGGTACAATCCATTCATGTTAACATTCCAGGCCAGCTGTGGTTTTGCTTCTGCTACCCCAGATAGTATAGCTGCCAGGTGGTAGATCACTTTGATATGGTGTTTTTGGATAACATTCTTGATCTGTTGGTAATTTGTACAATCTGCTAGCTCAAAAGGTCCTTCTTGAAGAATCGCCTCATTCGCCTTTGAATTAATGTCGGAGGTAATAACATTTGAGATACCATATTGCTTTCTCAAGGCCACCACTAGTTCGGAACCAATCTGTCCGGCCGCACCGGTTATCAGTATTTTCATACCCTACTTCTCCCGAAAAAATTTGTGTCATGATTTTTCACTAGTTCATTTTATCTTTTGAGTGAAACACTAAAAAATCCGAGTAAAATTGACTTTGCATGTCAAAGCTTAATCATAATCTGTAATTTTTTCAATGTAATTGTGAAATTCTGCCTTTTACGACCTCAGTAATTCAATTTCTGCCATAAAAAACGATTCTTTGTTCGGAATCACTATGAATCGACTGCGCACTAGGTGTTCATAACCAATTAATAATTTTGGGATTAAGAAAATAAAATTTGCATTTCATAGGATAATATCATAATTTTGAAAACAAAATAACTCAGCCGGAGTGTGTATGAGCCTAAGAAAAATTCATTTCTCACCGGGGAGAGGAGATAGTTATGGTGTTTTTCAACCTGATACTCCAGCTCGTTTCTTTTTCTGGCCATTTAAGAAGAAAAAGGAAAAATTCATTATCCGGGGTGGTGCCTTACAACCCGATGAGGTAAAAAGACGAATCCAGGAAGCGGGAATTGGTAAACAGGTAGAAATGTCCAGAATAGGTTATGATGGTATGCTTGATGATATGCCAATTGTGGTGGAGATCATTGATATTTCCAACTTTGGCTTTACCGGGCGAATTGTCAATCTGGAGAGAATGATGATTGAAAGCGCCACCCGAAACCTGATATATGCTAAACGGGGTGGGGGTGTGCTGGAGTTTTTTTATAATGATGGGGATATTAAGGACATTACTTTATCTCTTGATAAAGAGTTGATGGAAAAGGAGCGAAATATTTCCAGCCTAAAGGAAATCCTGGCTGCACTCGATAAGGGTGATAAGGTGATTGTGGCCTACTTTGATACTAAACATAAAGGAACGATCAATATTGAGGGAGTCATTCTTGAGAAAGATGAGCTGAATGAAAATTTTACCTTAAAAATTGAAAAAATAAACCGAATTGAGCTTGAGAAAATAATCAGCAAACAATTTAATATCCAGAAAGACCTGGTCATAGATATCGAAATGGTTTAATGATTGACCATATTTTCTCCTGATTTCTGCATAGATTTTTTTTTGCTCCACTGAGTAAATCATGAAATTTCAGATTGATGCCGAAGATGTGAATTCCAAGGCACGGGCCACATCATTTTTTACTGAGCATGGTGTAGTGAAGACTCCTGTTTTTATGCCGGTCGGTAGTATTGGAACGATAAAAACCTTAAGTCCTGAGGACCTCATTTCCAGTGAGGTGCAGATTATCCTGGCAAATACCTATCACCTTTATCTAAAGCCGGGTCTGGAAATTCTGGAAAAAGCCGGCGGTCTGCATCGATTCATAAACTGGTCAGGACCTATTCTCACTGACAGCGGCGGCTTCCAGGTGTACAGCCTGGATGAGCTGAAAAAAATATCCGAGGAGGGAGTGGAATTCAAGTCGCACTGGGACGGATCCAGCCATTTCTTTACCCCGCATAAAGTAGTGGACATCCAGCGGGTAATTGGCTCCGATATCATTCTGGTTTTGGATCAATGTATACCTAATCCCAGCGATAAAACCACCTCCCGAAACGCACATCTGCTAACCTTTAAATGGGCTGATATAGCCCGGAAATATTTTTTAAATCTCCGGCCATTATATCAATTCCGGCAATATCAATTCGCTGTAATCCAGGGTGGTATTTACCCTGACCTTCGAAAAGAAAGCATCGATAAATTGATAGACTTGGACTTTGATGGATATGCCATTGGAGGCTTAGCGGTTGGTGAATCCTGGGAGAAGCGCAATGAGATCACTGAATTCTGTACCACCCGAATGCCACACCAAAAGCCAAAATATCTAATGGGAGTTGGAACACCGGTGGATATTTTAAATGCAATTGAGCGGGGTGTGGATATGTTTGATTGCGTCATTCCTACTCGAAATGCCAGGAATGGTACACTTTTTACCAGATTTGGCAAACTAGTAATACGCAACGCTGACTATAAATCGGATTTTCAACCTATCGATCCAGGTTGTAGTTGTTATAGCTGCCGGAATTTCAGCCGGGCCTATATCCGTCACCTGTTTAATATCAACGAAGTACTGGGTTTACGATTAGCTACCTATCACAATATCTATTTTTATATGAATTTATTAAAACAGGCCAGGCAAGCCATTTTAGATCGATTCTTTAACAGCTTTAAAAAACAATTTTTAGAAATCTATTCATCAATTGAAAGTATCTGATTTCCTAAAATAAATTTGTATATATAGACCTTCGCTTTTATATTTACGGCTTATTAAATGAAATTCACAAAAAGGAGATGAAAGTGGTTGAAACCTTATATGCCATGACCGGAGGCCAGAGTTCAGGAAGCGGTGGAAATGCTTTTCTGTCTTTTTTACCCCTGATCCTGATCATTTTAGTCATGTATCTATTAATCCTTCGTCCACAAGCGAAAAAACAGCGTGAACGTCAAAAATTATTGGATTCAGTTAAAAAGGGAGATGATATTGTCACCATTGGCGGGATGCATGGAAAAGTCGTGGGGACCAAAAATGAAGATAAAATCCTAGTGGTAAAGGTCGATGATAATGTGAAAATTGATGTTGACCGAACTGCAGTTTCTAGTATCTCGCGGTCATCCTGATGCATCTAAAAGTTATTAGATAGAAGCATTACTGATTTGAAGGATAGATAATGACGCTTATACCCATAATAAAAATAGGCCATCCGTCTTTGAGGCAGACGGCTAATCCAGTTGAAAAATTTGACCAGGAATTGACCACCCTGGTGGACAATATGATTGAAACGATGAGGATCAATGAGGGAATTGGGTTAGCTGCTCCACAGGTGAATATCATGCTGCGGTTCTTCGTCATAGATAAAAAGTTGATCAATGAGGAATGGGAAGCCCAGGCCTATATAAATCCTGAAATTATTGATGCTCGGGGACTTGACAGTTATGAAGAGGGATGTTTAAGTATTCCCGGGATAAGAGCTGAAGTTGACAGGCCCTTTATGATCTGGGTAAAGTACCAGACCATTGAAGGGAAAACAATCGAGGAGGAATTGGAGGGCTTATTAGCCAGGGTGTTCCAGCACGAGTATGATCACCTGGATGGCATCCTGTTTATCGATAGAATCCCTTTTATCAGAAAAAAGATGCTCGAATCTCAGATCAAAGAAATAGAAGGAGCCTTTTCATAGCAGTTAAAGGTTTGAAAATTCTATTTTTTGGAACTCCTGAATTTGCTGTACCTTCATTATTGAAAATTTTTTATTCCCGCCACCAGATTGTCGGAGTGGTTACTCAGCCAGATAAACCCAAAGGACGGGGGAAGAAAATTTTCCCGCAGCCTATAAAAGAAGTGGCCCAAAGATACCACCTCTTTCCCATACTTCACCCTGAAAATCTAAAAGATAAAACATTTATCAGTGTCCTCTCACAAATATCAGCTGATGTGTATGTAGTCGTGGCTTTTCGTATTCTACCTGAAGAAATATTCATGCAACCAGCAGCAGGAACTATCAATCTGCACCCTTCTTTATTACCCAAATATCGCGGAGCTGCTCCAATAAACTGGACAGTAATTGCCGGCGAAAAAGAGACCGGTAATACCATCATCAAAATTTCTAAGGAAATTGATGCGGGGGATATCATTCTTCAAAAAAGAACCAGCATCTTACCAGATGAGACCGCTGGTGAATTGCATGACCGCTTATCGGCTGCCGGGGCAGATCTTTTGCTGGAAGCGCTGGATTTGCTGCAAAGTGGTAAGTATGAATTACATTCGCAAAATCATCTATTGTCTTCACCAGCTCCGAAACTTACCAAAGATCACTGTCACCTTTCATTTGATAAACCAGTTACCGAACTAAAAAATTGGATACATGGACTCTCTCCCTTCCCTACCGGTTTTGCCTATTTCCAGAGTGAGCGAATTAATTTCTATCGCGCCAGAGTTTCCGCATCCAGCGAGGTAGATCAAGCGCCAGGTACAATCCTGAATAGTGATCCAGGAAAGCTGGAGATAGCTTGTTCACCTGGAATTATTGAAATTTTAGAATTACAGAAAGAAGGGAAAAAGCGTCTGATGACAGGTGATTTTTTACGCGGTTATAAACTGAAACCCGGGATTCGATTTTTATAAGGAAATTCAGGATTTTGTCGAGCACTTTGGTTTATTGGTAATTTGTTATAAAACAAGGACTTCAGTGGTAAATCCCATACAATTTTTTTATATTTTTTTTCTCATCTTGAAATAAAAGTCTACCTCTACTATATTCTCACAAGCAATATTTGAAAACTAAAAAAGGGTCAAATAGAGATGAAAAGAACAGTTTTCACCGGTGTCGGACACTATCTGCCTGAAAGAGTGGTGACCAATCATGATTTGGGAAAAATAATGGATACTACGGATGAATGGATCAGGGAAAGGAGCGGGATTGTTGAACGGCGTTGGGTGAAAGAAGGCGATACGGTATCTGGTCTGGGTCTGGAGGCCACGAAGATGGCATTACAACGGGCCAATCTTGAGCCTAAAGACATCGACTTTATTATATTTGCCTGCATGGAGTCGGATCATGTATTTCCTGGTGCAGGTTGTTTTTTACAGGAGAAATTGCAGATTCCTGGAGTGCCCTGTCTGGATGTCCGGAATCAATGCAGCGGTTTCGTATATGGTCTGGCGATCGCAGATCAATTTATTCGCAACGGTATCTATAAGACTATCCTGCTGGTTGGAGCCGAAATACAAAGCACTGGACTGGACCTTAGTACTCGTGGACGGGATATGGCGGTCCTTTTCGGAGATGGTGCTGGTGCCGCAGTCTTGACAGCCTCAGATGATCCCCATCGTGGAGTTATTGTCTCAAAACTGCATGCCGATGGCCGTTTTACCAAGAAGCTATGGGGAGAATGGCCGGCAGTTACTCATCATCCGCGGGTGAGTGCAGATATGCTGCAGACTGACCGAATTTATCCCAAAATGGAAGGACGCTATGTTTTTAAACATGCTGTTACCATGTTTCCGGAAGTGATTAATGAAGCGTTGAATGAGGCTGGATATACTATAGCTGATGTGGATCTGGTAGTTCCGCACCAGGCAAACTTGCGGATCACTGAAGCAGTGGCTGAAAAATTGGGGATTGGAATGGATAAAATGTACAGCAACATTCATAAATATGGAAATACCACTGCAGCCACTATTCCGATTTGCCTCAGTGAGGCCGTCCAGGAGGGGAGAATCAAGGAAGGCAGTCTGGTAGCTCTGGCTTCCTTTGGAAGCGGTTTTACCTGGGCATCGTCTCTGGTAAGATGGTAAATTGATAAAAAGTAGAACAACCTTTTCATTTTATAGAACTCAATGTTAAAGTGAATTATTCCAGAAAACCAGCCTGGCTTAAGGTTCACCTGGCTTCTTCAAAATCCTATCACGAAGTCCGGGAATTAATAAGTCATAAAAATCTTCATACCGTCTGTCAGAGTGCCCGCTGTCCAAATGTCGGGGACTGCTGGTCACGACGCACGGCTACCTTCATGATCCTGGGAAATATATGCACCCGCAACTGCCGGTTTTGTGCGGTTGAAAAAGGAACTGTCTCACCACCTGATCCGGCAGAACCAGAACGTCTGGCCATAGCCGTCAAGAAGCTTGATTTACGCCATGTGGTAATTACTTCTGTTACCCGTGATGATCTGCCCGATGGAGGTGCCGGGCATTTTGTTCACTGTGTCAACCGGATCAGAAAATTCTGTCCTCATTGTACGGTAGAACTATTAATTCCGGATTTTAAAGGGGATCAGGCATCACTGAAATCTATATTTATCTCCAGACCTGATATTTTAAATCATAATCTGGAAGTAGTACCGCGTCTTTATCCCAAAGCCCGGCCGATGGCCGACTTTGACACTTCACTGAATATTTTGAAAGCTGCCAAGCAGGAAAAGCTGATCACCAAGAGCGGAATGATGATTGGGTTGGGAGAAACCTGGACCGAAATCATTGACTTGTTCTCCAAATTGGTCAAGATAAAACTGGATCTTCTGACCATTGGCCAGTATCTTCAGCCCGGCTCCAAAAATCTACCAGTAGAAAAATATTACCATCCTGATGAATTTCAGGAACTTAAAATTTTCGCTGAGAAGCAGGGAATTCCTCAGGTGGAAAGTGGACCTCTGGTCAGAAGTTCTTACCATGCCCAGGAGCAATTAACGAAAATTGGTGCAAAAAATTGATGGTTTTTTTTCGGATCGTTTGTAAATTTTCCCTCTAAAATCAGTAATCAATAAATCTGAATAGTCTTTACTGGTATAAGTGATCTCCATATTTTAAAGCACAGCACTTATTCGATTTTATTTATAAATTAGGTTGTCCAATCGATGATATAATGATGGATATCTGTTCGAAAAATATGTTGACCAAATTTGTCTTAATTTTCTTTGTTTTATTATCTGCCATAAATGGGAACAGTCAAACTCTCTTTATTGTCTATACCAGCAATCTCAACGGCTATTTAGAACCTTGTAACTGTCAGCAGGCCTATCTGGGCGGAATGACCCGCTTGGTTACTGCAGTTGATTCGCTGCAACGGATTCATCCTGATATGATTCTGATTGACAGTGGGGACTTTTTTAAATCATATCCTTTGCAGGCCGGGAATTGGCTGATGCTGGAAATGATGGACTATCTTGATTATGATGCAATTGTTCTGGGAGACCAGGAATTTGTGGATGGAATAGAGTTTTTGCTTCGGGGCCTTGATCATTTCGGTCTGCCGGTACTTACAGATAATCTCCAGTTCAAAACCATCAAGGAGAGGCCGGGTTCTGCTTTTATCACGCTGCAAAAGGGAGATTACAAAATTGGAGTAGTAAGCCTGACGGATTCAGCTAGTTTTGATTATTCTATGATCGAAGTATTATCAGTTGTTCCGGAGCAAAAAATCCTGAATGAAATACTGCAGCAAATACATCCGAATGTTGATCTACTGCTGTTACTCTATCATGGAAGTTTTGATAAGGCTGTGGGATTAGCCGAAAGATTTCCTGAAATCGATGTGGTCATTGCCGGACATACTCAGGAAATTGCCGTGAAGAACTTCGGGAATCAAATAGTGGTCCAGAGTGGATTTGATGGAGAATATCTTGGGATTCTGCAAATTGATTTCCGGGATTCAAAATATGTATTCAGAAATTCTTTTCTGCCGATTGATGAAACCTTTGGCGAAAATCTCCATTTCAAAGACCGGATTCGCCAGACTATATCTGGTGTGGGTAGTAAGTACTGATATGCATGCAGGAAATCCAAATGGGCTGTTTTTCTGAAATGATCAAAATCGAGGAACTGACATTATGATCAAAGAGGCCATTGCTAAATTCCTGGAAGGAAAGAGCCTGTCACGGGAGGAGTCCTATAAGGTAATGGAAGAAATTTTATCTGATCAAGCCAGTGAAGCCCAGATCTCGGCTTTTCTCATCGCTCTGCAGCTGAAAGGCAGTACCGTGGATGAACTGATGGGTTCAGTACAGGCTTACCGCGACCGGATCACACCCTTATCCATTGCCGACGAAAATGCTATTGATACCAGCGGTACCGGAGGCGATAATCTGGGAACTTTCAATATTTCAACAGTTGCGGCAATAGTTGCAGCAGGCGCCGGAGCTAAAGTAATCAAGCATGGTTATCATTCGGTATCCAGCCAGTGTGGAAGTGCCGATGTGCTTAAAGCCCTGGGAGTGAAAACTGAACTTTTTCCAGACCAGTTCTATAATATTTTTCAGGAGATCGGTCTAGCTTTTATTTTTGCCCCCAGATATAAGCCTTCACCCCGGAATTTTGTATCCATCCGGCAAAGTCTTGGTGCCCGCACCATCATAAATATTCTGGACCCTTTGACCAAGCCGGCACTTACCAAAAGGCATCTGATCGGAGTATATGATCAGAAATTATCGCGATTGATCGCCCAGGTATTAATGGAATTTGGCATTTTCAGTGCCATGGTGGTGAGTGGGGAAAATGGTCTGGATGAAGTGAATATCTGCGGTAAAACCCATATTGTAGAAGTAAAAGGAAGCGAAATAGAAGAATATGAGATTAATCCGGAAGATGTTGGTCTAAAGCGGTATTCCATTGAGACCCTTAAGGGCGGAGATGCCATGCTTAATAAAAAAATTATTATTGATATTTTAAATGGAAAGAAGGGCGGACCGCGAGAAGTAACGTTGATCAATGCCGCAGCTGCTTTGAAAGTGAGTGGTTTAGTAAAGCAACTGGAGGAAGGAATTCATAAAGCCACCGAATCAATTGACAGTGGTTCAGCCTGGCATAAATTGGAGCAAATGATTGAAGTCAGTAAAATGTTAAACTGAGGGTAGAAACATTCATGCTGAAGAAAAAATTGCAGGATGCAATTGTCAAGTTAAAATTAAAAGAAGTAACCCAGATCAAAAAAAAATTTGAAATCGGATTGATCCGTAATGCCGTTTTTTCGGTAGGTACCGATTTTAATAGTGCCCAGGTCACCTTAAATAATTCAAAAACCATTCCTGTGATCGTTCCACTGCAGCGAAAATATCTGACCGGGAATGGTGAGATTGAAAATTATGAACCCTTTAAACTAACCAGGTCACTGTCTAAAATGAATCTGGCGGTGTTTTTGGTAGCCAGTGACCGGGAGTTTATGGGCGGAGATCCTGCCCATATAAAGCTGGTTAAAACCGGAGCAGAAATAAGTGTCATACAGCATGATTTTTTTATTGACGAGGTTCAGATATATCAGGCAAAATCTTATGGATCTGATGGTATTCTGTTAGATAGCGAATTTTTAGACTCAAAGAAACTGGGATTGTTTAGCGAGGTGGCCTTTCAACTGGGTATGGAGCCGTTTATAAAAATCGATAGTACCACAGAGTTAGAAAATATTGACCATGAAATTATTGGCGGAGTAGTGATCGAAAAGGAAGGTATTTCTGGAGTTCTTAAATCTGAATTTTATCGGAGGATGAAGGAAGCAAAACCCTCACCGCTGCCAGTCATTGTCCGTACACCCTGGCTCTCTCCCCGGGAAATTGACTATTTCCGCGACCAGGGAATTCATCATTTTTTACTGAACGATGATTGGCTCTGGCAGCCTGATGCCCTTAAGGTTTTAGAACGTATGATTCAAAATAACTGGCCGGACCGTCAACTGTAATTGTCGAACAGGAGATGTATTGAGTTATTCACCCAAATTAATTGCTGCAAAAATCGTTTTTTCCGGGTATTTACTTCTCCGGGGACTGATTTTTTACTCCCGGAAGTATTGGTTAATAACCACCGTTCTGCTGCTGCTTATTTTGAGTATAGGATTTAAAGTAATTTTCTTTCCCGGCTTTGACCGCGGACAACTAAATTTCAAAAATTCTAAAGTGGTATTCGTTCACAAGGGTGCTTCTTTAAGGGAAATTGCTGAAATTTTAGAGACTGAGGAACTTCTAAAACATAAAAAAACATTTATTTTTATAGGGAAAATCTCTGGTTACCAGAATAAAATTCATTCCGGATATTTTTCCGTTCCCGCAGATTTGCATCCCTGGCAACTGTTGCAATATTTAACTCAACCAGAAATGGCTGACGTAAAGGTGACCCTTCCGGAAGGACTGGAAGCCAGCGAAATTACCAGTATTTTGACTTCTCGTTTAGATATTGATTCTACCCGTTTCATGAGAATGGTGAATGATACCAGCATTTGCCGGGAATTTGGTGTTGAGGCTGCCAGCCTGGAAGGTTACCTTCTTCCAGAGACCTACTTCTTTTCTTTTCAAATGGATGAAAAGGAGATACTAAAAAGATTGGTTTCAGAGGTTCTGGCTGTTTTTAAACAGGATACTGTACAATTTCAGATGTCCCGGCTACGGATGAACCGCCATCAGATAGTGACCATGGCTTCTATCATCGAGGG
>MESS01000048.1:12334-14049 GCA_001771055.1 Caldithrix sp. RBG_13_44_9 | reverse complement strand
TATCATGATGATTGTTATCGACTGGATCGATGTCCGGACCAGGGGCCGGATACCGGTATGGATTTCCCATCATAGGATATATCAATATTTTCTGGCCAGTTTTTTCGGACTCATCCCCGCATGCATGGGATCGTACCTGAATGTCTCCCTTTACATGCATGGTTACCTGAGCATAGGAGCAATTGTGGGGGGAATGATTTCCACCACCGGCGAAGCCTCGTTGGTAATGTTTGCCGAGTTTCCCAAAACCGCTGTGATCATCCATTTGATTTTATTGACCGGCGGAATCCTGTTTGCCTTTTTGACCGACTCAATAGTTAACAGATTTAAAATCCGCCATAAACTTGAATGCCATTCTTTGGTTTATCACCGGGATGAGACTTCCCTGCTGCACTATCTGAAGTATCACATCTGGGAACATTTGTTCAAAAAACACATCTGGCGGATATTTCTCTGGACCTTTTTCGCCATCTGGTTCACCCATGTGGGAACTCACTATTATGATCTGGGCACTTTTATCAAGTCCCATCCCCAGGTAATTCTTTTGTTTGCAGTTCTGATAGGACTCATCCCCGATATTGCGCCGCAATTTGTTTTCGTTTTTATGTTCAGTGAAGGACTCATCCCGTTCAGTGTTCTGCTGACCTCCTCCATGGTACAAAACGGACATGGGATGCTTCCCTTATTATCCTATTCCCTGAGGGATAGTATAATAATAAAAATATTTAATGTTTTCTTTGGGGCACTAACCGGAATCATTTTCATGAGTATGGGATGGTGAACTTCCGGTGAATATTGCGATGTTTTCCTGAAATTAACTTGAATCTCAAATTATTCATGAATTCGTCTCATATCGATAAAACAGTATGATGATTACCCCAACCATTCAGAATTGGACTGCTTTCCATGCCATAATAATCATTATCACAACCGCTTTCTGCTTTCTGCTTTCCAAAATATTTCCCCTTATCCTGGCTGCCGTTTTTTCTTTTTCACTGCTTATCTTCCTTACTCGTAAACAGTGGACTCCTCAACTTCATTTTGGAATGGGTAATTTTTTAACTGGTCTGCGCCTGTTGCTGCTGCTGCTCACCACCCTTTTTTTGAAAGATTTGCCAGATTATCTGATTGCTCTGGCCGGTCTGGTGATTTTGATCGGGGACGGTATCGATGGCTGGCTAGCCCGCCGCCGGCATGAACTGTCGGAATTCGGCGAGTATTTTGACAAAGAGACTGATGCCCTGTATATTCACCTATTTTGCCTTTCAGCTATTTTTAAAAATCTTCTGGGGGAATGGATCATTCTCATCGGTCTCTTACGCTATCTCTTTGTACTTTACCTTTTTCTGACCGGCAAAAAAGACCGTAAGGAAAGACGTTCTAAAACCGGCCGGTATATTTTTGTTTTTGTCAGCTGCTCGGTAATTATTATCTTTTTACCCTTTCCGGTACTTCCGCTGGCAGTGGCAGCACTAAGCCTGTTGCTGCTGATTTATTCTTTTGGTCGGGATATTTTATGGATACAATTCGGAAAATAATTCCCCGGTTCAGGAAGTTAGCCCATCAGAGATTCTTTTTCTGGTTTGCTCTGGTATTTCTGAACATCCTGCTTTTTTTACCCCAGACCATTTTTTATTCCGGAATGGTTCAGCTTTTGCCGTTGCCACCTTTACATGGTCCTCGAGGCTGGTATGATACCCTGCTCTTTTTTCTGC
>MESS01000048.1:7453-12199 GCA_001771055.1 Caldithrix sp. RBG_13_44_9 | reverse complement strand
AATCGGCGAAATAACCGTAAGCTGATTTACTGGGGAGCAGGCTTGTGGGGTTTTCTACTGATCATGACCATGTGGTTCGGATTCCGGGATTATCGGGCAGTGGTGCAATGGATCAGTCCAAAAATTATCAGAAATATTGAACAGTCCTTGAACTTAAAAAATCTGCTGCGTACCGTTCAACAAAATCCGGTCGATTCTACCTATTTTTCCTATCAGCAGATTCAGCTACAGCAAAAACCGAATATCTACCTATTGATGGTAGAATCTTATGGAAAAATTTTACTAGACCATGATGAAACTAAATCAAAATATCTGTCTTTTATTTCCGGAATGGAAGATTCCCTGCACAAAAAGAATTGGTACATGGCAAGTAACTTCAGCCACTCACCTATTTTCGGAGGCCGATCCTGGTTAAGCATGGGTACACTGTTGACCGGTACATTGATCAAAGATGAAGCGATTTACTCCTATTTTATCAACCGGGTCAATGATTATCCGCACCTGATCCATTTCCTGAATCGACAGGGCTATCACACCTTTGCACTGCAACCGCTGAACCGCACCCGCCCGGGATATACCCTGACCAGTTATGAGAAATTTTACCAATATAAAACCTACATTAATTTCAACGATCTTGATTTTGATGGCCCGGCTTTTGGATTCCGCAATATTCCTGATCAATACAGCCTGAATTATGCTTACGAAACTTATCTCAAACCGGCTACCCCGCCGCTATTCCTGTTCTTCCTGACAGTCAGTTCTCATTCCCCCTGGATCGATTTGCCTCCCTATCTGGAGGACTGGAGCAGCATGAAAGACCAATCCCAGGTACGTCTGGCTCAGAAATATTACCGGACCGAAAATAAACTGCGGGAAAGTTTTCTTTCGCACTTTTCCGGTGGCATCGGATTGAATGAATATCTTCAACATATGATCTATGAGTTGCGAATGATCCAGGATTTTATTTTGAATGAGGTGCCGGAAAACAGCCTGGTCATCGTCATTGGTGACCACCAGCCGCCAATCACAGCTGATCCCGATCCTGATTTCAATACTCCGCTTCATATCATATCACAGGATGAAAAGTTAATTCAGTCTTTCGAACGCTTTGGATTCATCAAAGGATTAAATCTGGATCAAGGGGGAACCAAAGGCATCAGGCATGAAGGTCTTTATTCGCTGCTTATTCACATTCTTTCTAAGAATTATGCAGAACCGGATTCATCACCAGAATATTTGGAAAATGGCATTCCCCTGTCAATTACTAAATGATGCTCAATGAAAAAAAAATTGCAGACTCTTTCCTGTAACTCTCCGGAAGATATCAGAAAATTTTTCGATGCTTCCGCTCAGGATTATAAAGAGCAGCATGGTGATGCTCAGCGGCTGTTTAATTATCGCCTGAAGGTAATCCATGAATCCCTGCAGTTTCAGAAAACAGAGGTGTTGCTGGATGTGGGCTGTGGCACCGGCCAGCATCTGTTTGCCCTGGCGCCATATATTAAAAGGGGTATAGGGATTGACTTCTCTTCTAAAATGATCGAAATAGCCCGCTCCATTCAGAAGCGAGAGATGGCTGCAGTCAATTTGACCTTTCAAATAGATCAGGCGCAACTTCTGCAAACTATTCCGAAAGAGTCAGTAGAAGTGGTATTGTGTGTTGGATCGTTCGAACATATGCCGCAGAAGGAACAGGTGCTGCACCAGATTCAGCGGGTACTTAAGAACAGCGGGCGCCTGTTGCTGCTCACTCCAAATGGTAATTTTCTGTGGTACCGTTTTATCGCTCCATTTTTCAGAATTGATATCCGGCATCTCTCCAGCGATGAATTTATCACGGCTGAGTGGCTTGAGTCTTTATCACAGGTAAGTGGATTCGCTGGAATAAAAATTGGCTTCTGGACTTTTATCCCTAAAGGTGATATGCCGTGGTTTTGGGTAATTATAGTAACTGGTTTGGACTGGCTGGGAAAAATATTTTTGCCGCGCTATCTGAGGAGCGGTCTGGTGTTCCGGGCAGATAAGATAATTTGAATTATTATTTTTGTCCGACCATCAGGATATAGTTCACTTTTTTTCGCCGGTATAATTCTTCCAAAGCAAAGCCACCCAGATAGGCATCGACGATAAACCGGATGTCATTGAAAGGCATCACTTTAAGAAGAAATTGCAATATCGCTTTTTTTCGCTTTAATTTTTTTTCCCTGCTCACCCTGACCTGTCCGGTAAAGTCCCTCTGCTCGGTCAGTTTTAGGTGATTGGTTTTAAAAGCAGCTGAATATTGTTTTTGGATTCGAAGCCGGTTTAGCGACCAACTTTTTTTTAATAATACCAGATCAGGATCATCCGATTCCAGATCGGTTTCAGCCATGTCATCCACAATGATCAATTTTCCACCCGGAAGAAGTGCCTGCACCAAATTTGTTACGGCCTGTTGCAGATCATTAGCGTGAATCAGGGATTCAATCGCTATAATATACTGATATTTTTCTGCGATGGGATCATCATAACTTTTCAAGAAAAACTGGCAGTGGGAGGAAATGCCCCGTCGGGCCGCCTCCCGCCGGGCTTTATCCACCTGAAAAGGGCTGAGCGAATAGCCGACATATTTACCTGGCTTCTTAGAGTACCAGCGAAAAATTGTGCTCCCAAAACCACATCCCGCATCCAGCACAATGGGATAATCCCCCGGCAAGGCAGATTGCAATACCACATCATTGATATACTCCCCCTGATTTTTCTTGTCATATAAATTTTTTATTCCCGGAGGTATATGCAAGGTTTTGTGGATGGTCAGTGAGGTGATCCGTCGGCAAAACTGAAAATAATTTTGCCATACCATGAAGCGAGAGAGCTGATCATATAATGTTGCTACACTTTTATTTGTTGAGGAATCTGCATTCATCGGGAATCCGTCATTAAAATAAAAATAAATTGCTGAGCACGTGACAGCGGAATAAAATTCCAGATCAGCTTTTTTACATGTTGATAGGTCCAACTATCAGTTTTTATCCCAAGGAGTGATACTACTCTTTGCAGCCGCCATTCATCACGGGACATCTGGAGAACCTTAAATCCCTGTTGCAGAAACAGTTCCTGCCATTGCTTTGATGAAAGAGCATTTTCATTGCTTTCACGGTGTTCTCTGCTGAATCGCTGCCAGATTTTCCAGTAAAGAGTCTTGGAATTGGGAACCATAATACAGAAGTGTGCCCCCCTTTTGGCCACCCGTTTCATTTCAGCAACCGATTTCTCCATTTCGGTAAAATGCTCCAAAACCCCGATGCAGGTGACAAAGTCAAAGGTGTGGTCAGGAAAAGGGATTTTAGTCACCCCGGCTGATTCAACGATGGAAGCCGGGGAGTTTTTTCTGGACAGCTGCACAGCTGCAGTTGACAAATCGATTCCGCAGGTATGCAATCCTTTTTCGGAGGCGACTTTAAGAAGCCAACCGGTCCCGCAGCCGATGTCCAGTAACTTCATCCCCTTCTGCAAAGGTAAGTATTTTAAAAAAATTGAATAAGCCGCAGCAGGACGCATACTGCGCTCCTGGCGGGTTATATACAACCGGTCAAACCAGGAGCGGACCGAATTTTCACTATGCGCTGACATGATCATGATTTTTATTCAAATTTTACTAACGATTTGTTCTGCCTTGAATAAAATCTTTTAATTTTCCAGCAGACTGTTCCCATTTCGGCAATGAAATACTTTTGCTTTTGGAGGCGGTGGCCAATCTTTGCCTGATTTCTTTCGCGACTATCAGTTCCCGCAGTTTTTCAAGGAAAAATTGTTCATCCTGGTAAGGAATTAAATAACCGGTTCTCTGGTGCTCCACCAATTCCGGTATTCCTCCTACTTGCCAGGCAATAACCGGTAGACCACTGGCCATGGCCTCCATGGTCACCATGCTGCAGGTCTCAAAATGTGAGGGTAGCATGAATATATCGCTGCGGGCATACATCGAAAATAATTCTTTTTGTTTCCTGGGCGAATGAATTTTTACCCGCCCGGCGATAGCAGAAGCATTAAGTCTCTCCCTGAAAAACTGAGTAAAGGACGGATCCAACTGGTCTTCTCCGATAATATCCCACCGCCATTTTAAATCGGTCAGTTTTTCCATAAGACCTATCATCTCCAGCAGTCCTTTTCCGGGAAATATACTGGAGACCGTGAGGAGTCGGGGAATTTCGTTAAACTTGGATCTTTGAGCGGGGAAATTCATCTGCTCAATCCCCGGCCTTATGACAGCAATCTGCTGTGGATCAATTCCCTGTCGCAGCAGACATTGTTGGGAATATTGACTGGTAGCGATAAAACCGGTGAAAATCGGTAAAAGCAATGCTTCCTTTCGGGCTTCTCCTGAAAACCATTTCGAAGGATCGAAAAGATTCAGGTAGTGCAGCAGCAGAAATTTATCCTGTTGCGGCTGACTCATCAGAAATTCTGGCCACTGTTCATAGTGCAATAATAAACTATCCACCAGCCAGATATTATCCTCTATCCCAAGGAAAGGAAAATCCGCTGCTCGAAAATTCCGGTTGACAATTACCTTCTTTATGGTGAAATATTTTTTAAAATGTCGCAGTAGATGCTTATTGAAAACATTTCCCCCGGTCGATAAGCGGTAAATTTCAGGAAAGAAAAAAATCAACTGCATGTATTATACAAATTGGATTTTGATAGAATTCTTTTTTATAGAATATGTCTAAATTGACTGCTATAATTTCTGGCGGTATGAAGCCC
>MESS01000048.1:7113-7431 GCA_001771055.1 Caldithrix sp. RBG_13_44_9 | reverse complement strand
GGTAATGGTGAGTGATTCGATCGTTTTGGCAATTATCTTCTTGGAATACATTTCCCAGAGGATACGACAGAAATTTTCGATACTGGGATTCAGATTTTTGAAGGGTGGCAAAGAGTTCAATGTTTTATCTGCGAAATGATTTACCAGGTCGTCCAAATTCTTTTCAATATCCACAATATCCACCAGATATCCATGCAGATCCAGGCTGGAACCTTCCAGATTTACTTCCATCTTATAAAAGTGTGAGTGGAGCGAGTTTTCCTTCCCCCAATCTCCTCCAATTAAATAATGCTGGGCTACGAAATTTCTGCTGACCGT
>MESS01000048.1:6848-7051 GCA_001771055.1 Caldithrix sp. RBG_13_44_9 | reverse complement strand
AAAACGGGTCCCTAAATCAATTGATTCCTCTTTATTCCCATACCAGGATCCAACTACAATCCTGGCGTGGTAGCCTGCCAGTTGCAAAGCGGAGTTTAGAGCTCCTGGGTTTCCGCTTAATTCAAAAATCAAATCAGCCCCCGCGGTCTCACTGTGACTGCGGGAATCCAAACCCAACAGTTTATTTATTGATTTTTGAAAAT
>MESS01000048.1:0-6840 GCA_001771055.1 Caldithrix sp. RBG_13_44_9 | reverse complement strand
TGCGGATTTAATACCTGCTCAGCTCCGAACCTCCGGGAATATTTTAAACGCCTGTTAATGGGATCTACTGCAATCAGTTGTATTTGTGGTATTCTGGCCAATAAGGCAGTGGTCAGCAAGCCCACCACCCCCTGTCCAAATACAACTATTTTTTCTCCAATGATGGGTCTGGCATCCATTACCAGGCTGACCGCCGTCTCCAGATTTGGAAAAAACAAAGCCTCCTCAGGAGATACTTTTGGCGGTATTGGAAAAACATTCCCAATATCTGTAACTACTTGACTTTGGTGGGGATGGAAAACGAAAACCCATTTCCCCAGCATTTTTTTTTCGATATTCCTGCCGATATCGATGATGTTGCCTACCAGTGAATATCCATATTTAAGGGGAAATTTCATCCGCCCGCCAAGAGCTGGAAGATTTGCATCAATGGCAATATCTTCCGGAATCAATCCCTGGTAAATCAGCATTTCGCTGCCGGCACTGATCGCTGAATATTTGCTTTGAATCAATACCTGATCTTTTTTTAAAGAAGGTAAGCTTTCTTCCTGGAAGTTTATAGATTTCTGACTGAGGAAGTAAAGAGCAGTAGCTTTTTTCATCGAGCTTCTAGAAAATTACCCCAAACCAGCAGATTGTCTTCCACCATCTGATACTCGAAACTTTTAAAGTTTGATGGTGAGAGTTTTTCACTCAGATAGACACTCCTGAATCCCCCTAGGATCATTGGAACCACCGTCACTACTATCTGATCCACCAGATGTTCTTTCAAAAAACTGGTGAGAATTCGGGCTCCGCCTTCCACCATGACTGACCGGACACCTTTTTCATATAACAGGGTCATTAAGGAGTGTAAACTCACCCAGCCATTTGGGAGTGAAGAGAGGGCAAAAATCTGACCGCCCTGATCTTCAATGACATCTTTTTTCTGTTCATCAATGCTGGGAGTACAGGCAATCCAGGGCTTTAAATCGTTCTTAGATAATAATTTGGCAGATAAGGGAAAACGCAGATGACTGTCTACTACTACCGGCTGAGGATTTTTCCCGGTGGTCAAACGGACAGTCAGTTGGGGATCATCCGCAATCAGGGTACCAATGCCGATAAGGATAGCATCGTGAACCGCCCGAAGCTGGTGGGTGAACTTTTGGGTCTGACCATTGCTTAATCGAACTGGTGCGGTAGGGTGAAGGGAGATACTCCCATCTAAACTCTGGGCAAAAGACAGAGTGATATAAGGCCTCTTCATTCTGCCATTATGCCCGTTAGAATCATGCAGAATAGACAGAGTTTTTTCAAATATTTCTTTGCCAACGATGCCGTTATTCATAAATGTTGCATCTCATCCCTGATTGAACGCTGTTTATTTGATTTTATAACAATTTTCAACCTCATCGCAAGTTAAATAAAAAAAAGCCTTTAACAGCTTGCGAGGTGTATTATAGCGGTCAATGGATGGAAGTTGATTAGTAATATGTTTTTCTCTTCCATAAGAATCATAAAACGTTCAATACTTCTTCGGCATGACCTTCCGGTTTAACCTTCTCAAAAACTTTCCTGACTTTGCCATCTTTACCAATAACAAAAGTGGTCCGCAAAATACCCATATATTTTTTCCCGTACATGCTTTTTTCGCCCCAGGCACCATAAGCTTCAGCCACTTTATTATCAGGATCACTCAACAGATTAAAATTCAGTTGCTGCTTCTGAATAAACCCCTGATGAGATTTTACACTATCCGGACTGATCCCAAACACTACTGCATTCTTTGAACTGAATTTGGGAAAATGATCCCGAAAGGAGCAGGCCTCGGTGGTGCAGCCGGAAGTATTATCCTTGGGATAAAAATAAAGGATCACCTCTTTCTTACCCTGAAACTGGGACAGGGTGACTTCCTCTCCTTTATCATTTAACAACTTAAAATCGGATGCTTTATCTCCAACCTTTAACATATTATTCTCCTGTTTTTATAAGCGGTTAAATATAATCAGAATTCCAGGAAATTCAAAAATTTCTTACATCACATATCCCTAATGCTTGGAAGGATTGCTTGGCCGGATGTCGATTTCACTTAATAAGGTACGGACCGGTATCGAGTAAGCTAAAAATGCAGTATCGGCAATATCCTCCGGCTGAATCTTATTTCGACTGGGAGTAGCGGTAGGCGACTGTCCCCCGGCCCCAAAAGAGGTTTCTACTGACCCCGGAAAGAGAGTAACAACCCGCACATCATGCTCCCGTACTTCTTGTAAAAGGCATTGGGCGAATCCCCGCAGTGCCCATTTAGTTGCCGCATACCCAGTTCCTAATTTAAAACCATTTTTTCCTGCCAGTGAGGCGATATTCATAATCATTCCTGACTTCCTTTTAATCATTTCCGGAACAACCTGTTGAGTCAAAAGGAACACCGCCCGCAGGTTTACATCTATCATTTCCTGAATTTCAGCTGCAGAAATCTCCAGAAAAGGTTTCAAATAACCCAGACCGGCATTATTCACCAGAATATCGATCCGTCCCTATTCCTTCATCACCTGCTGGGGAATATGGGCTATCTGAGACATATCGCGTAATTCGGCGGTAATAATCAATGGCTTATGACCTCTGGCTGCGGTGATCTCCCGGGCCACCATATCCAGTTGCGCTTGATCCCGTCCGGTAAGCGCCACCGCCAAACCTTCGCGGGCAAATTTAAGAGCAATAGCCCGGCCGATACCGCGACTGGCACCGGTAACCAGGGCTACTTGTTTATCTATCATAAAAATCTGCTTTATTCTTCAGAATTTAATTTCACCAGAATACCTTAAATACAATTGAACACGGATGAAGCGGAACAAACCGATACTCGCGGATATATTACAATTGCTTTAATTTTTCTTACACCAAAGAAAATTAAATATTTTTAACCGTCAGTTGAGTATATTTCTTAGACCTTGAATTCAATAATTTAATCCAGTCTCGAATTTCAAGTGGAAATTCAAGCCAGTGAAGCAGTGATGAAAATTATATCCGTGATCATCCGTCGAATCAGTGTTTTCCGTGTTCCATTGATTTAAAATCGCCGGATCAATAGAAGATATCACTTTTATGTACAGTCTGTAAATCAGTTCCAGAAAAAAGCCCGATGATTCAATCGGGCCTCTTCATCAGATGTTAAATCGTGTGACTAGCCAAAGATAAAAAAACACCAAAGTAAAAGGAGTAAAACATTTTTTTTCACGATCAGAAAGCTCTTAGTGTGTTATGGCCATTTGGTTAAAAAGAGATTGGTGCTTATCGTCTATGAGATTGGCAAAACGCTGTATCTCTGAATAGTCCTGCTCCCGTGGATGTCCTTTAATAAGAAGCGGCGGTAAAAATTCAACACCCAGATCCTGCAATAAATTTGAAATCTGATCCACCACTTTATTTCCCCAGCCAAAAGATCCCAGAATCCCTGCATATTTGGTCTTGGGTTTAAGAGCATTGATCAGATAGGTAGCATAAACCACATTGGGATGCGGACCCATCAACACTGCCGGAGAGGCAATGATAATAGTTGCTGCATCCACCAGAGCCAGGGCAATTTCACCCAGACTGGCCGAGATCAGATTAAAAGGTTTCACTTTGATATTCTTCTGAATCAGACAATCGGCCAGATAGTTGGCAATATTTTCAGTGCTGCCATGCATTGAAATATATAGTAGAACAACTTCATTTTTTACCTCGCTGGAAATCCAATCCCGGTAGGCACTGAACACTCTGGCCGGTTCATCGTGGATTGGTCCATGACTGGGAGCAATCATCTGAATATCAAATGCAGTTAATATTTCCAGATGTTTCGAAATTCGGGACGCAAATGGCATCATGATCTCGGCATAATACCGTTTCATTTCCAGTATAGTATTTTCATTGCCGGAAGCAAACAGCTCACTGCTGGCCAGATGTGATCCGAACAGGTCACAGCTGAACAATATCTTATTTTCCATAAGGTAGCTGAACATGGTCTCCGGCCAGTGAACCCAGGGTGCGAAGATAAATTGCAGGGTTTTCCCCCCCAATGGCAAGGTCTGCCGGTCTTCAATCAGTTGAATCCTTTCCGGCGGGAGCTTCAATAGCGGAAGCAGCATGTCCTGGCCTTTCTTGTTGGCAATGAGCCGGGCAGCTGGAAATTGTTGTAAAATGGCGGGAATCGATCCGGAATGATCTTGTTCGGCATGATGGGAGATCACATAATCGATTGATTTGATATTCAATTGGGCCAGATTTTCCTGCAGCACTTTCAACTTTGCTGGTTCAACCGTGTCCAGTAAGGCGATTTTCTCCGCACCCTTGACCAGATAGGCATTGTAACTGGTACCATGCGGTAAAGGAATCAGAGCATCGAACAGCGTTCGATCCCAGTCTACTGCACCTACTGCATAGATGTTTTCTTTAATAATTCGGGCTGGCATATCCCCTCTCCTGCATTGATAAAGTTTATCAAAACTATAGAATTATATTGCCGAAAAATCAGAATGAAATGATCCCTATCTGTCAGCATTGACCATTACTTCCGGGGAATAACCGGCAGCAGTAATGGCATTTTTCACTTCCTTGAGGGAGACATTTCCGTCTACCTCCACCAATTTTCGCTCTAAATCCACTTTCAAATGTTGGATATTCTTCAAGCTGCTCAGGGATTTTTCTATCCGCATTTTACAATGATTACAACTCATATCTGCAATTTTTCTTGTGATTTTCACCTTTAACTGTTTTCCTTATTTTTATGATAAGTAAAATTTTTATCTTTAAACATATTCCAAAGCCTCCTCCTCACCTTTCAGGACCCGTAAAGCTCCCAAAGCCAGAGCTTTCATCTCTTCTTCTCCAGGATAAATTAAAACTGGCGCAATCCATTTTACTCTATCCTTAATCAAGTTGATCATCATCTCTGAATGCGCCAATCCTCCGGTAAGACAGATGGCATCCACCTGGCCCATTAACACGGTGGAACACGCCCCAATCTCTTTGGCCACCTGGTAAGCAATTCCTTCAAAAATCAACTGGTATTCCTGGTTTCCTTTTTTTACTTCTTCTTCCACTAATTTCATATTATTTGTTCCCAGGTAAGCTACCACTCCGCCATGCCCTTTTATTAATTTTTTCATATCGGCATAGGTGTATTCGCCGGAAAAACAGGTTTTCACCAGATCGCCTACTGGCACTCCGCCAGAGCGCTCTGGAGAAAATGGTCCATCACCATCCAGACCATTATTGACATCAATCACCCGTCCCTTGTGATGGGCTCCTACCGTAATTCCTCCTCCCAGATGAACGACTACCAGATTAGCTTCGCGGTAGGTTTTACTTAGGCTCCTAGCAGCCTGGCGTGCTACCGCTTTTTGATTTAAAGCATGAAAAATACTTCTTCGTTTTATTAACGGCATTCCTGAAAGTCGAGCCAGATCCTGAAGTTCATCCACCACCACCGGATCGACAATAAACGCTTCACAACCAAGGTTCTTGGCAATGGAATAGGCAATCAGCCCGCCGCAGTTGCTGGGATGGTCACCCTGCACCCCCTGTCTTAAATCTGCCACCATTTGTTGATTAACCCGGTAAGTTCCACCTTCAATGGGTTTTAATAGTCCTCCCCGGGCTACTATTGCCTTGATCCCGGCGGCACTAATCTTTTTTTCTTTCAGACAGGCAAGTATTAATTCCATGCGGTAGAGATCCTGATCTGATGCCTTGTTGAAACGGGATAATTCCTCCACTTTATGTTCAATATTTACTGTGAAGATTTCATCTTCTCCGATAAATATTGATATTTTGGTGGAAGTTGAACCAGGATTGACAACCAGAAGATGAGGTTTACTCATTGATCATTTTCCTCCACTTAGGAGATCCGGGCGGCAGCAGCAATTGACAAAAATTTAGTCTCATCGGAGTCGGAGCGGGAAGTAAGAACGATCGGTACTTTGGCTCCGATAATGATCCCGGCAGTCTTGGCCCCTGCCAAATAACTAAGTAATTTATAAAAAATATTACCGGATTCAATTTCCGGTACAATGGCGATATCCGCATCTCCTCCCACTTCGCTGATAATCCCTTTAACCTCACAAGATTTCCGGGAAAAGGCATTATCTACCGCCAGAGGTCCATCCACCAGCGCACCTTTAATCTGTCCCCGCTCGGCCATTTTGGAAATAATTGCAGCATCAGTGGTGGCCGGCATTTTACCAGGATTAATCTTCTCCACCGCTGTGATTATGGCGACCTTCGGTTTTTCGATCCCCAAACGATGAGCGGCAGTAATGGCATTTTCGGTAATACCGATTTTTTCCTCTAAATTGGGGGCAATATTGAGGGCCGCATCTGACATTAAAATCAATTTATGATAACTGGCAATTTCAAAAATAGCCAGATGTGAAAGTAAACCGCTCTGTCGTAATCCATATTCTTTATCCAGTACATTTTTCATCAAAGTAGTAGTGGAACACAATCCTTTCATCAGGATGTCAGCCTTACCCTCCCGGATTAAAATCACTGACCTTTTCACTGCTTCATTTTCATCCGCAATGTCCACGATTTCAAAATTGGACAATTTAATTTTATTATCTTTAGCCAGTTTTTCAATTTTTTTCTGATCTCCCACCAGAATGGCATCAGCTAAATCCGATTTTTGGGCTTTTTCCAATGCTTCCAGAACATCAAGATCCTGGGCTACCGCTACACTGATCATCCGGTTTTTTGAGGATTTTACTTCCTCCACCAATTGCTTGAAGTTGCTAACCATCCAGCAAGTCCTCTTTTTTTGATTGTGTATTGAGATAAATTTAGATTTTGGTGATAAAATTATCAAGTATTAATAAAATTTAC
>MESS01000047.1:5121-5226 GCA_001771055.1 Caldithrix sp. RBG_13_44_9 | reverse complement strand
AGGAACATTCTTTATTTTTAGCCAGCAGTCTGCCCATCCGGGAAGTGGACATGTTTGCCGATCCCGGTGGGAATCCCGTTCCCATAAGTGCCAACCGGGGCGTCA
>MESS01000047.1:1725-5033 GCA_001771055.1 Caldithrix sp. RBG_13_44_9 | reverse complement strand
TCTTCATGATCTGAATTCGCTATCGCTCATCTCAGCGCAAAAAATCCCGATCACCATTGTGTTAATTAATAACCGGGGAGGAGGAATATTTTCTTTCCTGCCTATCGCCGATTTCAAAGAGGTATTCGAACCTTTCTTTGGGACGCCTCATCACTATTCTTTCGCCGAAACGGCCAGACAATTTGAATTAGCTTATAGTTTGCCCGGGGACACCGGGGAGTTCGAAACAGCCTATCAAAAAGCCGTCAAGTCCAGGAAATCAACATTGATAGAAGTACAGACCAACCGACAGGATAATGTGGAGTTGCATTCGCGGTTGTATGATCAGATTCGGTCGATCCTTAATAAATGATGGTGACTCGAAATGAGTGATTTACATTACCAACTGGATGGTTCACCTGGAAAACCGCTGCTGGTTTTTTTGCATGGATTTTTAGGATCAGTGGATGATTGGAATTTTGCAGTAGATCATTTTGTTTCCGACTACTGCTGTTTGCGGATAGACCTGCCCGGTCACGGTCAAACCCGGCTGGCGGATCCGGCACAATATGCCATGCCTTCCACTGCCCGTCTGCTGATTGAATTGTTGGATAAGTTGAAAATGTCCCAGGCGCACCTGTTGGGTTATTCCATGGGAGGCAGACTGGCGCTTTATCTGGGAGTTCATTACCCGGATCGTTTTCTGAAAATAATCCTGGAATCAGCTTCTCCCGGTCTGGAGGATTCCCGTGAACAGAAGCAGCGGCAGGAGCAGGATGAACGGCTGGCGCAGGCCCTGGAAAAAAAAGAACTGGAGCAGTTTCTGCGTGAGTGGTACAACCTGCCGCTTTTTCAGAATCTGTCCTTACATCCCTCCTTCAGGGAAATGTTTCAGCGTCGGTTGCAAAATGATCCTCTGGATCTTGCCAGATCGTTGCGTCAGATGGGCACCGGCAGCCAGCCTTCCCTCTGGTCCCGTCTCTCTGAAGTTCAATTGCCAGTCTTATTATTGGCTGGAGAAAAGGATCAGAAATTTCGTGACCTGGCAATACAAATGCAGGAGAGAAATTCGCAATTCAGGATTTCCGTCGTTGAAAGCTGCGGGCATACCATCCACTTTGAAAATGAGAAAAGATTTCTGCAGGAAGCAGCTGAATTTTTAATGGTTTGATTATAAATTAATCAGTTTGGAAGTATCTCTGTTTTTTTAATAAATCCTCCTTGTTCCCCCTGTCCGGCGGCCAGACGGGCCTTTGTAAAGGGGGATTAAGGGGGATTTAAAAAATGGAACAATAAATATTTGTCAATTAATCCAATAAAACTGACTGATCTTTTTTCTTTTTGTTTAAGGAGCCCGAAATGCAAAAAATGCTGTGGAAATCTGCCGGAAAATATACCGATATAAAGTTTCATAAAGCCGAGGGGATTGCCAGGATTACCATCAATCGTCCGGAAGTCCGTAATGCCTTCCGTCCATTGACGGTGAGTGAAATGATGGCCGCTCTGAAAGATGCCTGGGAAGATCCTGACATCGGAGTGATCATCCTCACCGGTGAGGGAGAGAAGGCCTTCTGCTCCGGCGGTGATCAGAAAATCCGGGGCGATTCCGGCTATAAGGATGAAAAAGGGGTGCATCGCCTGAATGTGCTGGAATTTCAGCGGATGATCCGCACCTGTCCCAAGCCGGTGATTGCCATGGTGGCAGGGTACGCCATTGGTGGCGGTCATGTCCTGCAGGTGATGTGCGATCTTACCATCGCGGCCGAAAATGCCGTCTTTGGTCAGACCGGTCCCAAAGTGGGTTCATTTGACGGCGGATATGGCTCCAGCTACCTGGCCCGCATCGTCGGACAGAAAAAAGCCCGGGAGATCTGGTTCCTCTGTCGGCAGTACAATGCCCGGCAGGCACTGGAGATGGGATTAGTAAATACTGTGGTGCCGCTGGAAAAATTAGAACAGGAAACCGTTCAATGGTGCCGGGAGATCCTGGCCAATTCTCCCACCGCTATCCGCTGCCTGAAAGCCGCCATGAATGCCGATTGCGATGGTCAGGCCGGGCTGCAGGAACTGGCGGGCTGTGCCACCATGCTTTACTACATGTCCGAGGAAGCCCGGGAAGGGCGCGATGCCTTTGTGGAAAAACGCAAACCGGACTTTTCCAAATTTAAACGGCAGCCTTGATCCCCGTGGGAGGACATCGTAAATTTGTTTTGAAAAGCGGTATATGGTATACGGAATAAGGACAAAAATGATGAATACAAAATACGAAATACAAAATACGAAATACAAAACTCCATACCCTTATCCCCATATACCATATACCATATACCTTTTACTCCAACTGAGTAATCACCTATGAATCCCTCTCCACACACATGGTACATAGCCATCCGTCCTAAAACATTGTGGGCCGCTATTGCACCGGTGATCATCGGCACTGCCATGGCCTATGGGGAAGGCAAACTGCATGTCTTATCAGCAATTCTGGCAGGAATCTGTGCGGTTCTCATTCAAGTCGGGACTAATTATGCCAACGACTATTTTGACTTCATTCACGGGGCAGATCATAAAGACCGTCTGGGTCCCACCCGGGTAACCCAGGCCGGACTGGTAAAACCGCAGACTATGAAGCGAGCGACCATCCTGGTGTTTACCCTGGCTTTCCTGGTCGGGATCTATCTGATCTGGCGGGGAGGATGGCCGATTTTCATCATCGGAATGCTCTCAATTTTGTTCGGGGTGCTCTATACCGCCGGGCCCTATCCGTTAGGGTATAATGGATTGGGGGACATATTCGTATTGGTATTTTTCGGGATAGTGGCAGTAGGCGGGACGTATTATGTTCAGGCACTGCAGATCAATTCTTTGGTGTTACTGGCAGGGCTTTCACCGGGACTTTTTTCCATGGCCATCCTGACGGTAAATAATTTGCGGGATGTAAAATCGGATATGAAGGCCGGCAAATTGACTTTGGCGGTGCGATTCGGGGAAAACTTTGCCCGCTGGGAATATCTGGCCAGTGTGTTGCTGGCCTGCCTGATTCCTATCCTGTTATTTTTCCTCACCAGCAGTCATCTGTATGCCCTGGCCGCCTCGCTGGTATTTGTGGCTGCCATTCCTCCCATTAAAACCGTTTTTGAACAAGAGCCTGGTTTGATATTCAACCAGGTGCTGGCTACTACCGGAAAACTGCTGCTGCTGTACAGTCTGATGTTTTCCCTTGGTTGGATCCTATGAAATTAACTTCGCTTCAGGTGTATCGGTATTCTCTTCCCTTAACCACCACCTTAATATTAAAATCCAGGCCGATCACTTCCCGGCAGGGACTG
>MESS01000047.1:105-1664 GCA_001771055.1 Caldithrix sp. RBG_13_44_9 | reverse complement strand
GTTTCAGCCGGGAGAGTCTGGAGGAAGTGACCCGGGAAGTGCAGCAGGTTGCCAGGTTCATTCTGGATTGGGAAATTGATAGTTCATTTCTTGATTCTGATGGTGATTTCCAAAAGGGGTTGAAAAACACTGAACTGTCTCCTTCCACCAGTTTTGGAATTGAGATGGGACTGTTAAATCTGCTGGCCTCAGCCCAAAAATGTTATTTGCCTCAACTGTTTTCCCTACAGGCAGCTGAGGAGATCTATGTGAATGCACTTTTGAATTACGATACAGGAGATATAAAGGCGGCTGTAAAAAAGCTGCTGGCTGAAGGTTATCAAACCATCAAGTTAAAAGTCGGACAGGGTAGGCTGGAGGAAGATGTCAGGCGGGTGCAGGAGCTGCGGGAGGCGGCAGGAGAGAAAGTACTTTTGCGACTGGACGCCAATCAGGCCTGGTCGTTGACTGATGCAGTCCGATTTGGGAATTCGGTAAGGGAACTGGAAATTGAGTATATTGAAGAGCCATTACAGGATCCTGCTGAACTATCTACATTTTACGGCGAGTGCGGGATCCCGGCCGGATTGGATGAATCATTACTAACCTTGGATCCTGACCATTACAATTGGAATTTTGCGGTCAAGGCCATCATATTGAAGCCGATGTTTTTGGGCGGTATTAGTAGAGTCATCCGACTATTACAGCATGCCGACGGTGCCGGCATATATCCGGTGTTCAGCTCTGTTTATGAGTCGGGCGTCACTCTGTCAGTTTTGGTTCAGCTGGCGGCAGCATTCTCACCCCCCGGGATCGCCATGGGATTGGATACCTACAAATGGCTGAAAGAAGATCTGTTGCAAAATCCTTTCCGGGTAGAACAAGGCAGGGTGGAGGTGAAAAAGATAGCCGCTAATGCCCGCTTAATTGATTTCGAAAAACTTGAATTACAATACAAAATTTAATCTGATTTTATTTTTTTTAGTTTATACTGTCAATCCCGCTTTACTTGAAGGCATACTTTTATTAAAGAAATAATCAAAATATTTTTTCCGCATCTGCGGGAAAGATATCGCCAGTCTGATAAGTTATAATTGAACTTAACTTGCACGGCAAAATAAATATATTGAACGTATTTCAATCTAAATTCAATTGCCTCAGTTGTTACTCCTTTAAAGGTTAGTTTAAATCTACTTTGCAATACCAGTTTATTGTGAATAAATTAAAACCAATCTTGATCACACGAGGCATCGATGAAACACCGACTGTTTTACCCTTTTTTTTTAATCTTTTTTTTTATTTTACCTGAAGTACTTTTTGCCAATTTTTCGGTTTACATCAATAATGGCATTCTGCGCCCTATTGGAAAGGTGAACGGTGTCGGATTTACCTCCATCTCTCCATATAAGACCGACGCCACCCAATTTTATCTGGAATGCTATAATATCGGAATTGGTATGGGTTTTACACCTTTCTCCAGATTTGGCAATCAGATGCGGATTACCGTGGAAATGAATCTCTCACCGGTAATGCGCCTTACCGAGACCGGACAGGTAGTCTCCGATGCGGCTACTGGTTTC
>MESS01000046.1:27168-33154 GCA_001771055.1 Caldithrix sp. RBG_13_44_9 | reverse complement strand
GGAAAAAGCCCGGGCTAACTCCCTGGCCCTTTTCATATCATTCGAGGCGATGGCATGCACTTCTACCATACCCACCCGCCTAAGTGCCTCAATGTGAGCCGAACCCATGAATCCGGAGCCGATCACCGCCGTCTTGATAATTTCCATGAATACTCCTTTATCTTAAAAATCTTTTTCCAGCCTATTGGCCCTGTCAATCATTTTCCTGGTCATTGGAGTATCAATTGGCTGATCATAGTCATACAGGCATAATGCAGGAAGAACGCCAATAGCAGAATAAGCTGCTTCCTGGAAACTCAGAAGTGGATGCAGGGGATGTTTGGTGAGCAGATGGCCAGTAAAGCGGACATACTTATTAAAAAGATAAGTGGAAACCGGATGTACTTTTCGCCAGGCAACCTGTCCCTCCATCCCATGAACTTCCAGGATACTGTCCAGACCATGGATCTGGGCCATGGGGAGACAGCTTATCACATATTCATGCATACCTTCCCCGGCAAAAAGTACCTTGGGGAAAGCTTTCTGCATTCTGGTGATATGATCCCTCATCCCTTCCAGAAAATTTGGCCCGCGGCTTACATTGAATGCCAGCAGGGTCTGGTCTAAAAAGATACCATCCACCTCATATTTCTGTACCAAATCACCCAGAACCTTTTCCATCAGATCTCCCCACTCCCGGTAGCCCGGATTGATATAGGCAAAATAGGGTTCAGCCAGCCAGTCACCATCGATGTCCAGACCCCAACCCTGAGGTCGTTCAAACGGATCGATCACCTGAAACTTTTTGAATTTTTTATACTGGGGATGAGTAAAGGTCATGGCCAGGACATTGGTATGGATCATCACTTTATAACCCAGGTGGTGGGCAGCTGTCATGAATTTTTTAAAGGCCGGTTCTCCCCCCAACAGCTGGCTGGGCTGGTAATCCGGAGCATGCGAGTCAATACCATTCTCAGCAAACCCGGGCAGATAGAGCAATGTTTTTTCCGGTGGATGGAATTGACGCCATTGCTCAATCCGGTCAATCATGCACTCGAAAGTATTCAGGTTCACTACTTTATCTTTCCTGGCACCCCACAGTTCCAGTACCAAGTTGATCTTCCTGGCCCAATCCGGGAAATACTCATTCCGGGAAAGGGGCAGCAATCCAAAAGATTTCTCCAGCCATACCCGGTGTTGGTCTACCGCTTCCTGCCAGTTATTCATATATCCATCAAGGTACCAGCTGAATTGTAGCTCTTTTTTCTGAAGTGGAGCTGCAGCCTCGTATCCATAGGTAAGAGAAAAACCGACCTGATCTTTACCGATCCGCAATAATTTCAGATTAGGTCGTATATCCCGTGAATACAACCAGACTCCACCTTTCTGCAACCGACCGATCACAAACTGTGAATTCCACCAGAATGGATATTTATAGGATAGAGCTGTATCGGCCGGCATACCTTTGTCAATGGATTGACCACCCAGAGCCGGAACCAGGATCTCATCCAATTGTAAACCGGTTATTTTCCATTCCACCAGCCAGATAGGCTGCGGAGCAATGGCTCTGAGGGTACATTCGATTCCCAGCGGAGTGGATGCGAAGCACAGCTCTGCCTGATAACCTTCAAGGTCAGCGGTAAAAAGAATTGTAATGCTTTTCTCATCAACTTTCCGGAGCTGGATGTGGGTTAATACCGCCGGATCTGAAATCGCCTGGGGTGTCCGGATGATCACATACTGCCGGGGATCTTTAGCTAGATCTAGCTTATGGGGTGGATGAATTATTTTCCGGATCACTCCGCTCCGGGCATCACACTCCAGCTGCAGGCGTTCAGTAGCGATGATTTTATACATGGTAGTTCCCGCATTCTTGCTTTTTAAAATCAGCAACAGATACCGGTAGTAAAACTGCTGATTTCAGATCTTTATCTCAAATGGTATAATTTCTTTTTTTTCAACATCAGTGAAAGGGGTCTTCCGGCGAAAAATCACAAAATAGGATGATTCTTTCTTTCCCACCGGCAGACAGGCGCCATGCCATACAGCCGGATCAATGACGATGGCCTGGCCAAGATCCACCCGGAAAGCCATTGCTTCTTTTTCTGAAGCATCTCCCAGCAGCAGGGGAACAGCGAATGGTGCATCGATAGGAATTAATATCTCCGGAGTATGAAGATGCCGCTCCATCCCTTTAATCAGATTCTGCTCTTGGCGAAATACCCGGCAGATGCCGATCTCTGTCTCGCCTTCAATCTGATAGCTGGCCAGATCCGACCAGAATTTATAATCAACCCCCTCTGAAGTTGGTTGACCAACGGGATTTGTTGCCAGTTTTCCGAATTTCTGAAATTTTTTCCGGCTGACTTTCTGAGCTTTAATGACCATCATTCACCTGCAAAAATTATTTCTCGATTTTAATGATTGAAATTTTACCACCTTCCAGAGATAGTTCATCGAGATTAATGACATCTTTTTTGGTTTTAACTTTATCATATTTCCAACCTTCCCCCAGTTCATTATAGATCGTGGCTTTTCCCTGCAATTTCCGGGGAATGCGCAGCTTCAGATTTTCCCGGCGCTGATCTCTGGCTGCTCCATCCTTATCCAGGGGATTATGTCCCGGAACATTGGTCTGCAGCCAGGACACTATTATCACCGATCCATTCTCATTCTCAAAGATCAGGCAATGACTATCTGAATCAATAGTCCTTTCAACGATCACTTCATTTGAAATATTTTTGTACTTTCCGGAGAAGAGAGAATTGAAAAATACCAGGGCTTTAGTGGCCGGCTTGGGAGAGTGGTCGATGTAGGCTACTCCCAGATAGCGGTTATTGTACTCATCCCCGATCACCTCTTCCGCTGGTGGCAAATCTTTTAATTCATACCAGGCGATGGCAGCAATTTTTTCGGTTGAAGCTACCAGAGACAGTCTTTTAAAAAGATCAACCGCTTGATATGCCGGTGTATGTTCGTAATCATAATACGCTGAATATGAACTTGAGACAGTGCTGCCCTGCCGGAAGGTGCTGTAGCCGACTTCAGCCATCCAGAGAGATTGACCGTCACCGTAACGCCAAACCACTTCATACACTTCATTCACATATTCCACAATACTTTCCACCGGATGCCGGTGCCAGGTCTCATAATAGTTATGCATGTTCACAATATCCACATAGGGACTTACTCCGTGGTCACGGAACAATTCCAGAATAAAAGAAGGATTGTAAGCGATCCCCGCCAGCACCACTTTCGCTTCCGGATCGGCTTCACGAACAGCTTTGGCACCAATCTTTGTCAACTTCGCAAAATCGGCAGTGCTACCTTTCCAATAGATGGATATATCCGGTTCATTCCAGAGTTCCCAGGTTTTGATCCGGCCTTTGTAGCGACCCACCAGGGCCTTCATGAAGAGTCCAAACTGTTCATAATCCAGCGGTGGATAGCTCCAGAAATTCATGATATCGTTTGCCCCACTGGAGATCCATTGGGGAGTATAACAGATATAAGGAATCAGGGTGATACCGTAATCATCCACCGCCATCCTCACAAAATCATCCCAGAATAACCAGTCATATTTATCTTTCTCCTGCTCGATAGCATCCCAGCCAAAGGAGATCCTCATAAATTTGACTTGGTTTTGCTTGAGGAATTCAAAGTCTTTCTTGATAATATCCATGGTGGTGGTCTCTTCCGGATAATCCTCGCACAGACCCACCGGTACATGATAATAAACTACCTCAGCCGGCTTTTGCAGCTGATCATAAATTGTTTTATTCACCTGAGTGAACGCCTGGAAGGATAGCAGGATTAATAAGATCAATAATATTGTGACCGATATCTTTCT
Organism: Caldithrix sp. RBG_13_44_9; assembly: GCA_001771055.1. Classification (GTDB taxonomy): domain Bacteria; phylum Calditrichota; class Calditrichia; order RBG-13-44-9; family RBG-13-44-9; genus RQOF01. Next base: position 29,325 of record MESS01000046.1, on the reverse strand, counting down.
CATGGAAGTCTCCTGTAAAAAATGTATTAATTGTTAAAAAAATTCTTCAGCTGACTATTAATGCTTTTATCATACTGATACCCATGCAGGGATTAATCTGTTACTTCCTGATGCCAGAAATCTTTTCGCCAGTAGAATTTCTTCAATTCCTCCAGCTCTTCAGCTTCAAGCAGACGACCATCGCTGCAGCTGGTGTTCTGGTTAGCCTGGGCGACATTGCGAATTCCGGGGATCACGGTATGAACCGCTGGATGACTTAGTACAAAACGGAGAGCATACTCAGGCAAACTCTGCTGTTTATGTTTTTTATTCAGGAATGCTTTTATCTGATCCACTCGCCGGATAACAGCCGGAAGATTATTACCCCGGAAGTAATATTTTCTGACATCTCCTTCCGGGAACTGGGTGTCGAGGGTATATTTTCCGGTGAGAGCCCCTTCATCGAAGGGAACTCTGACAATCACTCCGATTCCTAATTTCTCACAAACCGGAAAGAGATTCCATTGTGGATATTGTTCAAATATATTATAGATAACCTGTACCGAATCCACTTTTCCCAATGCCAGTGCACCGATCACATTATCCGGGGTGGTATCCGGGACTGATACCCCAATAGCCCTGATCTTACCCTGCTGCTTTAATTTAGACATCTCTTCGAACCATTCCTGGCGGACGTTGAAAGCAGTACTCCAGGTATGAAACTGATAGATATCAATATAGTCCCGCTGAAGTCTTCTTAGTGATTCTTCACAGCGGTGAATAATCCGGCCAGGCGGATAAGAAGTCAGAATATCCTGATCCTCCGGCGGTGGCCAGACCGTCCCCTCCTGCGGTGGAACCTTGGTGGCGAGATATATTTCTTCCTTTCGCTCTTTCAACACCTTTCCGATCAGCTCTTCACTGTGCCCTTTCCCGTATCCCTGGGCGGTATCGATAAAATTGACTCCATTGTCAACCGCCCGGTGAAGAGCCCGCCGGGACTCAGCATCATCCTGCGGCCCCCACATATCGCCACCGATCGCCCAGGCACCAAATCCTATTTCCGATATTTTCCAGCCAAGCTTTCCAAAAGTACGATACTGCATGCTGGTTAAATTCTCCTGTTCGCAGTTGAATGGTATTTATTTGAAGGTAACACCGGAAACCAGGACCACATTGGCATATGATGTTGTTTCCCCGGTGCGGACAAAGGCAATATTTCCGCCGTTGGCGGCGAGGATCTTCAGATCCTCATGGGATACCTTATTGACATTAGAATTCGGAAGCCGGGAAACAATTTCCTGGAACAATTTTTTGTTTTTCTTTTCCAGTTCATTCGCCAGAAAGATCTCCTGCACCTGCAGTTCCTGCAGAATGACATCCAGGGTTTCTAAAAATCTAGGAATATTTGGGGCCAAGGCCAGATCGACCACTTCAGAATGCCTGGGTATGGGCAGACCACAGTCACAAATGACCAACCGATCGGTGTGTCCCATCTAAGCGATGATCCTGGACAGCTGTGAATTTAAAATACCGCATTTTTTCATAGTTTTCTCACTTCAGACAAAGATTGATAGAATTTTTTTTTGTTTTCTTCGCTTCCTTCCGGCCAATTGCCACTATCATCAAAAAGAAAACTCATATAGCCGTTTATGAATGATCTGAGGCTCACTGAATATTCCTGATTTTTTCGATACAGCTTCCAGTAAATTAATCGAACTATTGGTTACTTTAATGCTCAACTGGTTTTTCCCGGGTTTCACTTCATCCGATACATCCAGGGAATACGGATGCCAGGGTAGAATGTGCGTTGAATGATCATTGATCTGGATCTCAGCGATATCTTCTCCGCAATCGAATGACAGCAATAATTTTCCTTTTTTATACTGCATGGGTACAAAAAATTCCGTCCGATAATTTCCTGTTCCGGAATAAAAAGGAAAACCCTGCAGGGTCCAGTCACCGATAGTGATCTCTTTGGGTTTCCGGACAATGGCAAGTCCGGCGGCAGTCCTGCGAAGGGCAAATGGACCAATTATTTTGAGCAGATCGAGGATACCATCGGTTCGTTTTGTCACTGTCAATTTCACCGCGATAAGATTTTTCCCAACCCGGCACTGGCGGCGGATATCAATTTCTTTTATCTCTGCATCCAGCTGACTGCGACGGCCTACGGAG
>MESS01000046.1:26883-27025 GCA_001771055.1 Caldithrix sp. RBG_13_44_9 | reverse complement strand
CCCCGGCTTCCAGATTAATATTCCCTTTGGCTGTTTTAATTTTAGCGAAAATCGTCCTGGCCTTGTTTTGCGGATAACCCAGCAGCGAATTCCCACCGAAAGATTCAACGATCAGATTACTTTCCGAAACATGCACCGCTTC
>MESS01000046.1:25924-26855 GCA_001771055.1 Caldithrix sp. RBG_13_44_9 | reverse complement strand
GACTCGCTGGAATGAAAGGGAAGACTGATGGACAACCGGCCTCCCTGAATCTGATAAACCGGAAGCGGCTTGATCTCACCGCTCACCGGATCCCACCACTCCGGGCGGGCCACTTTTTCAAAAGAGATGTTTACCATGCCCAGGTCTTCCTGCTTAAGATTGACCAGAAAATAGATATCATATCCATCCTTCTGACGGTGCAAATAAAAGACATCCTCGTGGTCAATGATAACATCGGGATTTACGCATGAATTGAGCAACTTTCTTAAATTTTCCTTTTTCCTCACCTGATGCAATCCCCCACCCTGGATGACAAAAACTACTCCCCGTTGGTTCATTCGGGAGACCACAAATTTCTTTTCGGTGAGGAAATTATTCAGCATTTTCTGCGGATCGATCCCGAATAAAGATCCGATCTCCTTTCTGGCATCACTCCTGGTGGTCTCCAGGAATTCTATCGGTAATATCGTATCTGCAATGACCTTGCCACCCAGCTTTACAAATTTTTTAATGGACTCGAAAGTCCGGCGCTTCATATGGGTGATGGGTGGAAGAATGAGCAGTGAGTATTCCTCATCTCTGATTTTTATAAGAGATTTTTCTATCCGGGCTTTATTCAGGTCATCTTCATCCACATAGTCGAAGTCATAATGGAGGCGCAGCAAAGTGTCGCATAGATAACTGAAATCTGCTTCGATCACATTTCCGATCTCAGTGCGCTGCTGGGGGGCATAATTAGCCCAGATGCTGTTTATTGGATAAAGGATCAGCACCTTTGCCACATGCCGACCACCAGACAAAATATGACTTAATCGGGCCATATAGTCGGTAAAATGAGCATAATATTTCCACCAGCTGTGATGATAAAACTGGGAAGGAGGCCAGTCCCTCTTTCGCTCCCCTTCAATGGAATAATGATAACCATGATTAT
>MESS01000046.1:19156-25903 GCA_001771055.1 Caldithrix sp. RBG_13_44_9 | reverse complement strand
CATATTCCCAATTGGCCATCCATTTCATTCTCTCCAAAGTACAATCCCAGTAAGTACCTCCCATCGACTCGCATAACAGGCGGGCGCTGCCATAATGGTGAGCAGCAGAACTGGCAATTTTCAAGGATACATGTTCGGTCGGATTGTCTTCGGAGCCGATCCGGGGATAGAGATGATCTACTCCGATCAGGTGAAAGTGCTTAAGATGTTTAAAGATATTCCCTTCGCAGCGGGCATGCATCCTCAACCACTCCTCGAACAACAGATGCCCGGTAAAGATTACTCCGTTTTTTTCACACCATTCCCGGATTTGCTGATAATAACTTTCGGAATATTGTTCGGTGAGGGTTCGCCAGAAATCATAGCGGATCTGGCTGGTCTTGGCTCCCATATTAAAATACAGGGCGGCCAGAAATGGCTTGAGATCATATCCACGACGTTCGCGAAAGATCTTGAACATTTTACCGGTCCAGGGAATAGCGTAATTGTCAACTCCTACCTGATAGTAGTACATGGCCGGTTCATCGGTATAAAAACCGGGAACAATTTTTCCAAAATCGCGGCCCACCGCCTTCTTATATCCCTGGTGAGTGATCTCGATAAAGCGCCGGGTTGATTCCGGATCGAGCGGATCGATATAATAATCAGCTTCTTTTTCCAGGAAATAGAGCAGCTTCCAATTTCCGGCTGGAGCTTCCCAGGGAATGACCACCTCAAAAGATAAATTAGGAGTCAGATCGATGATGTTTTTAATTCCATATTCAAATTCTTCAGCACTGCAGGCAAACGCAGCAATCGGTTTTGATTTACCGGTGTTCACATAGCGGGAGTCAGACGCCTCCAAAAAAGTGAACAGCGGACCATCCACCGGTAACACCACAACTTCCAGGTATTTCTGGCAGAGATGGGGATATTTTTTCAGCACCTGCTTCTCAGCGGTCCCGCTTGGCCAGTTCATCTCATCATATACCCAGATATCGATCCCGATCTCTTTGGCTTCAGCCACCACAAATTTTACCCGATCGAACCAATCTGCTGAAAGATAGGGCACCTTTAATCCGAATCTTCCGTGGAGAAATAGACCAGTTATCCCCTTATCATGGTATTCCCGCAACTGCCATTCCAGTTCGTGCTTCTCCAGCTTGCCATTCCAGAACCAGAAAGGTAGAATACCCATCTTTAGGGGTGGTTCACTGAAATTTTTCCGGGTTAACTTTTGTCCTTTCAAAACAATCTGGGAAAATGCCATGCAGTTCTCCTCTTACAAAAACCATCCCTGGAAGGTGGATCGTTCTTGCTCCGCTAAAAACACTCTGAGACGACGCATCATGTTATAATGAAAAAAGCACCGAAAAACGGTGTGGGGTATCCAGATACTGGTAATTTACATAGGCATAATCCAGCTGGAATCCTACTCCCGATATTCTGGATTGCAAACCGAATCCTGCCGCAAAATTTCCTTCTTCGTAATTGAAGCGATATCCACAACGCAGAGCAAAAAGTTTATGGAACCAGTACTCACCGCCCACCAGGTATCTTTCCCCGTAATCATTGGAATTCACGGCATCGAAACTCAATTGGAATTCGTGGGCTTCGCCAAAATTAAAAAGTGCATCCTGTCCGGCAAACACATCCATGGCGACACCTACCTTGAAAAGCAACGGGATATCATATCCCTCTTCCCGATCACTTACCTCAAGCCAGTTGACCGAGCGGCCGGCAAAATTCTGGGCAGCCATCCCGATCCGGATCCCCTTGAACCCGGTGTCGTAATAGGTTCCGGCTTCAAAAACAAAAACATTCTCATCATAGACAAATAATTTTTCCTTCAGATATTTTACCGAAACCCCGATGGACAACCGATCAGTAAATTCCCTGGCAAATGTCAATCCCAGCATCATGTCATTGCCGGTAAAGGATTCCCCGGTCCGGGTGTCATTACCTCCGGTGGGAATAAAGGCCAGTGCTTCCGGGATATCCCCGTAATCCAGACTGGCAACACTCAGAGCAAACACCCCAATATTTCTCCAGCGATACCCTACTACTCCTGCCAGATAATTCATATCCGCCAGCCATTGAGTGTAAGTAAAAGAAGCCTGCAATTTGGAAATGCCGGTAATATTGGCTGGATTCCAGAAAACCGAGTTGACATCCCGCACTACCGCCATACAGGCTTCACCCATAGCCACCTGCCTGGCTCCAATCCCGATCTTGACGAACTGAAAGGCGGTCCGGCCACCTTTATTGAAACCTTCCGCCTGAACCAGGCTATACAGGATACATACCAAAAGGTAAAGATGACCTAGAATTTTGAAATTTTTCATATATCACCTTTTTTATTGACTCAGAGATTACCACCTGCCAGATAGATCTTTTATTTCATGTCTATTTCAAATTAACGGATGATCATAAACTTTCCGGTCAAACTTTCATCCAATCCAGCCGTGTTGGACTTGATATGATAGATGTAAATACCCGGTGCGACCAGTAATCCGGAGTCTGACTTTTGATTCCAATCCTCGGTACCGGATAAATTCCCGTACTGATCCGGTTGATGATGCAGAGTTTTGATCAGATCTCCTGAGATGGTATAAATCCTGATGGTGCAGTTCTCAGGTAAATTCCTGAATTCAATTTTATAAGGGTCATTGATTCCAAAACTGCGCTCGGGATCATTAAACACATAGGGATTGGGAGCCACAAAAATATCAAAACTGTTAACCGGTCCGGCCGTCGCAGCCACTTCCTCGCTCCGGCGGTAATCCCCGCTCGCCAACTCCGGAAGCCCTGTGACCACTGTACCATTAGCCGAGGTCCAGGTGTTGGGGCTTGCATTATAGGCTGAAACATAATATCCGTATTTTTTTCCAAAACTTACCATGCTGTCCTGATATTGATATTTTCCCAGCGCTTCATTCCAGAAAGTCGAGAATTCAGCCTTGGGAACTTGAGCGATCAGATCCCAGGCTGCTCCCCGTAAAACAGTTCCCTCGGTCCCAGTGTCATATTGAAAGTCCTCTGAACGGTAGATCCGATATCCATCTAAATCGTTTATTCCATCGTAAAAAACTGCCCCCGTCCCATCCAGGATAACCATATTCTCAGCGATCTTATCCCAGCTTACTCCTACCTTGGCGGATTCATCACTGAAAGAGAGATTGGCAGCCATCACCTGCGGAGAAGGAGGAGGCTCGGGCACATCAGCTGCCAGAGGCATTCCATTTACTTCTGCTCCTATCCCCCACTGCACCGCCTGGCGAGCAAATGCCGCATTGCGACGGATCGCAGCCATGCTGCTGTCCGGAAAATGTCCCTCAGGGTTTCCAGCTATGATGTCATGATAATCCATCACTCCGGCAATCTCAGCCATGATAAAACGCAATGAATCTCCCAGATTTAAAGTATAGGGTCCATAAGAAAGAGTATAAAAGTTTAACCGATTGCCATTATTCCCTAAAACTGCCTGGGTATCGGGACGGGCGGCAAAATCATAAAAATCTTTTTTGGGACGATTGTTTGCCATCCGGAAAAATTCCAGATCTAGATCGGATCCTTTGAATGTCCCGCCTTTATGAGAATCCACTCGCAGGACATCTGGCTTAGGTGATATTCTTGGTGAAGATCCAGTCGGACTGGCATAGAGGGCCAGCCAGCCGAAGGCTGCCGGACTCTGCAGTTCATCACCAAAATGCAGCTTCCATTCTTCATTGTCCTTCATCGGATAAATATCCCAGGGAGGAGGTTCTTTTCCGCCGTTATAATTGGTGGAATAAAGAAGAGTGCTGTTATCCTCAATATGATAATAGTCATGAAAAGTCTCAATTTTCCAACCAAATGCACCGGCCTGCACCCCATTCAGATCAGAATGAAAATTGATCTGGCTCTTGGTGGAAACAGATATTCCAGAATGGAAAACGATGTAGAGATTCTCCAGATTCTGGGTTGGAAAATCTTCGGCCACGGTGTTGGTAAAAGTAGAAACCATTATTCCAGAATTTTTAAAGGTGTAATCATAAATGATAAAATCCCGGTAGCCCGGATAACTCCAGACATAGCTCCGGCGTTTGACGGTCACCGAGGTACTGGTATTCCATGTAGCTTCGGTCATTTCTTCTGGTAGCAGGGGATTAAAATTCTGTTCTTCTATATAATTCATAGTGAAAGTCATAGGTGGGCGGACTGACTCCACCCCATAGCTGTCTTCCTGCAATCCGGAAAGAAAAGTCTCATAATCGGTGGGGGTAGCAGTGTTATAAGGCGGTGGACCGGGAGTTAAAATATCTTTTGCTACCACCCAGCAACCGCTCCGGAAATTGTGCATGTTGGCATTGGCAAAAGTATTCTCAGCCTGGCTCTCACCTCCAACCGGGTGAAAATAGTTCTTAAAACCCGGAAACATCCCTTCGGGGTAAGAAACCAGAAAGTCCCAGGCACCCAGGGTACCAATCCATCCATCATTGGCTACAACTTCCCATAGCCGGCCTCGTTTATGGATCTTCTCGGTTTCTCCCTGGGGTATTCCCAAGGAAATTAATACTAACAGGAGGAGGGGAATCTGAAGGTACAAAAGTTCTTTTAACTTAGAAATTTTTACTGTCATTTCTCAAACCTCGCTGATGATCTTAAAGCTTTACTCAATTTTGCCTGATATGATCAATTTTTTTTGATTGGCAAAACATTTGTTTATTCCCACCCTCTAAAATTGAAGGCCGATACCCAGTAAGAAATACCGAGGTGTATTACGGTATTTACCCATATCTATAATGGTGATCCCATTGGCAGTTTTGGTAGGAATATAACCAAAATCACTCTCCACAAACCGGCGTTGATCTTCCACCGAAGTGCTTTCAAAAGCTTGGAGATAGAGCCATTTGTCATTGAATAGGTTTCTTACCTCAAGATAGGGGCTTATCACTACCCTGGAGTTTGAGAAGGAAATATTTTTCCGAATACGCAGATCACCGGTTTTATCCGCCGGACGAAGGTATTTTTTCCCCTCGAAAAGGAAGTAGTCCGACCTCAGCATGTCATTGGGAAAGGTCATATAGTAATTCAGCGAAGTGGTAATGTCACTGAATATTCCAAAGAAGAAATTCCAGTTGGAAGGAGTTTGGTGAAAGATTCCTCCCTTGAATCGGGCATTGTTGTGCTGAATGACATCCCCGCTCCCGGCATACTGTACACTTCCATCATAACTGATAGAAACCGGGGCTCCACTTTTGCCGTCTATTCCAGCCTGATTGGTATAATTCGCATATCCCCAAAAATTGCCAGCTCCGGTACGAATAGGTAATAAATTACCCGACAATTCCACTCCTCTAACATCCGCATAATCCCCATTACTATTGGTAGAATAAATACCAGTAGGAGTTTGGATGGTAGTTACCCGGATGGTATTTTTGATATCCTTGTAATAACCGGTTAATTTAATGATCAGTTGATCAAAGAAATTCCGTTCGATTCCCACTTCATAAGCAATAGTCTTCTGGGGTTTAAGTTCCCGATTACCCAGCACCCATGGGAAATTGGTACCATCCACAATGAAAGTGGTCAGGTTCCCAAATCCGCCATTATTTCCTTCACCATAATCCCCAAAGGAAGCTCGTTGAAAAAAGTGTCCATATGAGAAATGAAGGACTGTCTTGGTATCGATGGGATGAGAGATACCGAGTCGCGGACTCAATTGGGTGAAAATTTTAGTACTACTGGTGGGAGAGTTCAGAGGATCAAACATATCGGAATAGATCACATCATTGGGATTATATAAATCCAGCCGGAGCCCAAAATTCATGATCAAACCGGCATATTCCAGTTTCGTCTGGCCATAGATCGCTCCCTGATATGGCTTATATACTCGCTGGTCGGTCCGGTCGGGTAATTTTGATTGATTCAGGTGATCCAGCGCATAGTAGGTAAACTCGAAACCGCTTTTCAGATACAGATTTCTCGATAACTGACTACCAATAAAACCAGTTGCATTCCAGTTAGTATTGGAATCATCATAACGATAATAATAACCAGTGGTATGATAACCCACCCGGTTCTTATAGCCCCCGATGATTGGATTACCCTGATCATCCACCGCCCGCAGATTATCATAAGTCGGTCCGGTGGCCGCCCAACCAATCGGATCATCGGGAAAAGTATCTACCTTCCGCTTGGCATTCAACCAGGTCAAGCGGAATTCATACAGCGTCGATTTGCTGAGGATATGAGAGAAGACCAGGCTCAGATTGCTGGTAGTGGTGGCAGGTAGACCTACATAATCATAGTAGGCATAACGGGAATCGATCCCATAATTTGCAGCATAGAAAAAGTCCGGTGGTCCCTCTATCCCCCAGGATGTATTTTCATTGCCATATAAACCCGATACCAGCAATTTCATATTGGGATTGATTTGATAGGCCAGCTTCAGTGTCCCATCAAAGAATTCGCCTTTTTCATTGTAGGCATTTCCGAACAACGGGGCTAATGACCGGTAACGCCCGGTGACATAAAAAGAAAGATTGTTCACCAACGGAAAAGGACCGCCCAGACTGACTTCGGTGGAATAACTGGGAGTATTGGTATAATCAGACAACGGTTGATGAGATTCGATGTAATACTGATACGCTTCTTCCGGGGTCCACAGGCAATCAGCTTCATAACCGTAACTACCCTGATCATCTACCCACTGGTCGGTATTCTCGATCCACCACTCCACATGCCGGGCATGGGTATTTTCCCAATACAAGTCAGTATTCTGAT
>MESS01000046.1:14458-19078 GCA_001771055.1 Caldithrix sp. RBG_13_44_9 | reverse complement strand
TTCATCATTGATGCTGGGCAAAGTGGCCAGCACTTCGGTGAACACCTTGGTAGGTTGGGCGATGATCTGGGTCTCATTCAAATAACTGACCGTCGAGGTTTTATCAAATTCAATGGGTGGACGTTCTGCTACAATTACGACTTCCTCGGATTCAAGCGCCTGCTGGGATAGGTTAAACATTGCCTCGGTGGTACCATTTATCCGTACATGAACATTGGTAATGGTAACCTCCTGATATCCGATCATGGAGGCGGTGAGAGAATACACGCCCACCGGAACATTGGCAATAAAATATTCCCCGTCTGCATCAGTAGCGCCCCCCATGCTTGTTCCCACAATCACTACATTGACACCCGGGAGAGGTTCTTTACTTTGTGCATCCACGATTTTTCCGGAGATCTTTCCCCGGGTACTGGCTAAAAGCCCGTTCTCAATTCCAGAATGAATGCAGGGGATCATGAAAAAAATCAGGCAGGTTACCAATAAGAAATCTGCAATATCTCTCGTTTTTCTACTGATATCCATTGTCAACCTCTTACGTTGAAATTTATCCAACCTCCCGGCAATTTATGATTTCAGAAAGATATTACTCCTTTTATAAAATCATCCGGTTTTTTGATCGCCAATTCAAATGCTTCATTTATTTGAGAAAGGGGAAAATGATGAGTGACCAGATCTTTCATTTTCAATTTATTCATTTCCAGTAATTGTAAACCTATTCGCATCCCTTCCACATACACCTGCGGACTGCGGGTATGCCCGTTCACGATTTGAAATGCCATCCAATTCCAATACCCCCAATTTACCTGGCGTGCTTCTCCCTGATGAAATCCGAAGACTTCCAGTTTACCCTCCATCCGCACCACTTCCGCAGCCAGGTCCAGTGATTTCTGATTGCCGGCAGCTTCTACCCCGATATCGACTCCCTGTTGATGGGTCAACTGATAGATCTCTTTTTTTACCTCGCTCTTTAAGGGATTGAAGGTGTAATGGGCGCCAATTTTTTTCGCCGCTGCCAGCACATTGTCCCTGGTATCCACGGCAATAATCATTCCTGCTCCGGCAGCCAGAAAGACCTGAATCATGATCAGACCCATGAATCCGCATCCAACAATGCAGACACTCTCATTCAGCTGGACATTCAACTTGCGGACCCCATTCACCGAGCAGGCGATCGGTTCACCGATAGCCTGATCCAATAACTTCTTATCTTTTAGTTTATAAGTATAAGCTTCTTTAATAGCTAAATACTCTGCATACCCCTTTCCATCACACCAGACCGAGACCGGATCTCCTGCTTTTATCGTGGTGACCTTCGAACCGGTTTTCTCGACAATACCAGAAACTTCGTGTCCGATAAAAATCGGGAATTTGATACCCTTATTCACACCATTCCAGATATCCAGCTCTGAAGTACACACTCCACAGAGCTTCACTTTAATTAGTACTTCTTCCTCCCTGATCTCCGGAACCGGCATATCTTTGATGATAAATTTTCTGGGTGCTACTAAAATCGCTGCCTTCATCGTTTCGCTTACCTTTTAATCGCAATTAATCCCGTACAAATTCTGATATTTAAAAACAGGCAGCAGGGATATTGCCCTGCTGCCTGAATATTCAGAGTTACTTCATTAATAGTGCCTTGCGGGTCGCCATTACCTGATCATCTACACTCAGACGATAGAAATACACCCCACTGGCCATATTCTTGCTGTCCCAGCTGACCACATAAATTCCGGCTGCTTTCTGACCTTCATATAGAGTAGCAATCTTCTGTCCCACGATGTTGAATACTTCCAATTTTACCTGGGCAGTCTTGTGGATACTGAACTGAATATTGGTAGCGGGATTGAAAGGATTGGGATAATTCTGTTGTAAGATATAATCGTTCGGTAATACCTCATTTTCGCCCAGTGGACGATCCTTGATATCGGTGGTCATTTCAAATCTGATCGTTCCGAAACTTTGGGCTCTTCTCATTATATCACCAGCCAAATAGTCACTCGGATATCCATTAAGGGTATCTGAGGGTTGCGGATGCCAACAGTAATAGGCATAGGCTTTATCACCATTGCCTGGTTGGAAACTTGAATCAGCGGTTGCACCTCCAATATTAAAGCCAGTGCGGGTTCCTAAGGCAATCTGGGGAAGATAGGTTTTCATCTCTACTCCCCATATAAAATTGGTTTGGTCAATAAACACTGTACCAGCGACCCAACCCGAATCTGCGGGAGTAGTTCCAAAGAATCCCCAGTCTGAGGTTATACCCAGATCGGAAATTTTATATACAGTCGGACCTTGAGCGGGAGCATTCCATGGCCCGCCTCCCCAGTTAGGATCATACATATCTCCCGGAGGATCGCCATACATTGGACCATCTACTCCAAAGAAAATCTGCTCACCACCCCAGGGAACCGTATCCGGACCAAAATATAGATATTGATAATCTTCAATCCGGATAAAGGCAAACAGGGTATCATTAGTCCATAATAATTTTGCCGTAGCATCGATGTCAGGAACCGGATGACCAGACCAGTCACCTTCCCAATAGGCCAGCAAATCCACCTCGGCAGCATCCTGCCAGGCGGCTTCGTTATCGTCTCCATCTAAATTGAGCGCATCTGGATCTACATAAGGAACAACCAATTCATCATTTACCCCATAAGCTATCGGGCCGCCAACAAAGGTGAGTGTGCCGAAACTCTGTGCTCGTCTCATGATATCACCAGCCAGATAATCAATCGGATATCCATTGAGGGTATCTGAGGGTTGCGGATGCCAACAGTAATAGGCATATGCTTTATCACCGTTGCCCGGTTGGAAACTTGAATCAGCGGTTGCACCCCCGACATTGAATCCTAACATCGAATTGGTCCGGATCTGTGGGGCCCAGATCTTCATTTCCACGCCCCAGATAAAATTGGTCTGATCAATAAATACTGTCCCTGCTACCCAGCCAGAATCTTCGGGAGTAGTCCCAAAGAATCCCCAGTCGGAAGTAATTCCCAGATCAGAAATTTTATACACCGTGGGGCCTTGATCCGGGGCATTAAAAGGCCCACCTCCCCAGTTCGGATCGTACATATCTCCGGGAGGATCACCTAATAATTGACGGTCAAATCCGACGAAGATCTGCTCGCCACCCCATGGAACAGTATCAGGGCCAAAAAAGAGGTATTGATAATCCTCAATTTTTACCCAAACAAAAAGAGTATCCTCTGTCCATAGAAGTTTGGATTCGGCGCTGATATCCGGCACCGGATGACCTGACCAGTCACCTTCCCAATAGGCTAAGATATCTACCGAAACTGCATTTTGCCAGGCGGCTTCGTTATCGTTGCCGTCCAGGGTTAGTGTCCCCGGAGACACATAGGGAACATTCACATTGTCCCCCACTCCATAGGGTGCCTGGGCCCATAGCGGCAGGAACAAACAGACCGCCACGATGCACAACATGGTTTTGAAACGAATCATACATACCTCCATTAGTTAGGGTTACTTCAACTTTTGTTAATTGAGAACAATGATTTTTGCCATTTCTCAGTCTTGTTTTGGGTACTCCTCCTGTTTTTATTTTTTCTATTCTTTTAATCCGGAGAGGGTAATTCCTTTGATAAAATATTTTTGGGCAAAAAAGAAAACTAGCAGAATCGGGAAAGTGGCAGTCACAGATCCGGCCATCAACAGATCCCATTCGGTGATATACCGATCGCGGAAGATAGCCAATCCTAATTGTACAGTCCGCATTTCCTCGGAATTAACGACGATCAAGGCCCAAATGAAGTCATTGAATACTCCCATGAAGGTAAAGATGGCCAGAGTAGCCAGCGCCGGTTTTGCCAGAGGTATAATAATACTCCACAAGGCCCGGAATCGGCTGCAACCATCAATGTAAGCAGCCTCTTCCAATTCCCGGGGAATGGTGAGGAAGAATTGGCGCAATAAGAAAGTCCCGAAAGCCGAGGCCAGACCTGGAACGATCAGGGCTTTGTAACTGTCTACCCAACCCAACCAGTACAGCATCATGAAGCTGGGAATCATGGTTACCTGACCCGGGATCATCATGGTTCCCAGAAAAATAAAGAACAGTACATCTCTTCCCCTGAACTTCAACCGGGCAAAAGCAAAGGCCGCCATGGAACAGGTGATTAGTTGCCCGATGGTAACGGTCACGGCCACAAAAATACTGTTCAGATAGAATCGTCCAAAAGGTGCGGCCGAAAAAACCCGGGTATAATTTTCAAAATGGAATTTAGAGGGCCACCACTTTGGAGGATATACAAAGATCTCATTCAGGTCTTTTACCGAGGTCAGGATCATCCAGAGAAAAGGAGCTACCGTGGTGAGGGCTACCAGATATATGACGATATGCAACAACACCGATTTACTGATGTTGTTGATCCCGATCCAAGTTATTTTCTTATTCACCTGGTTCATACCGCATCATAGACACTTGATTTCATGTACTTGATCTGAAGGAGGGTCATCACCACCAGAATAGCGAACAAGGAATAAGCCACCGCTGAGGCATAACCCATCTCAAAAAATTTGAAGGCATGTTCATATAAATAAAATACCAGAACCTTGGTGGATCCCAACGGTCCACCGGAAGTGAGTACA
>MESS01000046.1:3403-14442 GCA_001771055.1 Caldithrix sp. RBG_13_44_9 | reverse complement strand
CCTGGAAGGAACTGATCATGGACATCACCATGATGAAAAAAGTAGTGGGGCTCAGCAAGGGAATAGTAATATACCAGAATTTTGCCCAGCGGCCGGCACCATCAATCTGGGCTGCATCATAGTAACTGTCTGGAATAGCCTGCAATCCAGCTGCAAAAAGAACCATGTTGATACCGAAAGTCTTCCATACTCCCATCACAATCAGGGCAAACATAGCGGCGGTGGGATCATTCAGCCAGTTGATGGTATCCACTCCAAACAGACTGATAAAATAATTGATCAATCCGAAATTGGGATCATACAGCCATCTCCAGATCACCGCTGCCGAGACCGGTGAGATGATCACCGGTGCAAACAAAGCTGTGCGTAATAATTTCTTTCCTAACAATTTCTGGTTCAGCATATAAGCAATGAACAGTGAGAGCACCATATTGAGCGGCACCGTACCGAAAGTATAAACGAAGGTATGTTTCAGTACCATCCAGAAATCACTGTCACCCAGCATACGGGTATAATTTTTCAATCCTACATAGGAAGTTTCTGAACTGAACATATTCCATTCATGAAAACTGAGATAAAACGAGAAGAAGACCGGAAAAATGATAAAGGTTACAAAAATGACCAGGGTGGGGGATAAAAACAGCAGTGCACTCCAGCCGCTGCGCCGCGAGGCATGCTGCTTTTTTAAATGCTTTCCAGAAAAACTCCCCGGCGATGATTTACTCTGTTGATCTTTCCACCTAATCATACTACTCTAATCATTTCTCTCTGCTACTGAAGATAAAAGTTTATTGGCTTTCACTGCCGCTTCGTCCAGTGCTGTTTTCGGATAAACTTTTCCGATTGTTGCTTTTTCAATGGCCTCCGCCACATAGCGGGTAATCTCAATTCCATAGAAATCAATGGGACGTTGCGCCTGTCCCACTTCCATCTGTTGAACGAATACTTTAAAATTGGGATGGCTGTTCAGATATTCCTGAAATTCCGGGATTTTGGAAACTGCGTGGCGGATAGGCAGGTAACCGGATTTCATAGACCAGAAGGCTTGAATTTCCGGCCGGATGATCCATTTCAGAAATTTCCAGGCTTCAGCTGGATGCTTACTCTGCTTAAAAATAGCCAGATACTCTCCACCCACCACAGTCGCACTTTTCTTTGGTCCAGCGGGTAAAGGTGCAAATCCCCAGTCCAGATTCTGCATCATCTTTTCAAAACGTGGCAGATTCCAGGGACCGTCCATGGACATGGCCAGATGCCGGGATGCGAAAGCCACATCATAATCCGTCGTAAAAGTACTTAGTTTAATATCATTAAAAATGTTCTGCCAGAGAGTCAATGCCTGTACACCAGCTTCCTCATTGAAGATCACCCGGGTCTGCTCCTCATTGATTATTTCTCCATCAGCCTGCCAGAGGTATGGCAGCCATTGCCAAACCATCCAGGAGCTCAGCGGACCGGCAGCCGGGAAAATCGGCAGAAATAATCCCACCTGCTCAAATTTCCCATCACCATCTTTATCAAAGGTAAGCTTCTTGGCATATTCATGCAGTTCCTCCCAGGTACGGGGTGGCTGTTCCGGATTCAAGCCGGCCTGCCGGAACATTTCCTTGTTGTAGATCAGCGCCAGATTGGTGGCTTCCATCGGCAAGCTGTACAGGACCCCTCGCCAAGATGCATAGCGGATCAGGGCTGGATAGATATCATTAAGGTCTTCCCGTCTGACGCTATCCGGACCGCTGATGAAATCTTCCATTTTATAGATGGCATCTGCCTCCACGAGGTCCTGCATGAAATCAGAATGCAGCCAGGAGATATCGGGAGCGGTTTTACTTTGAACAGCCGTGATCAGTTTCTGGATCAGTGCATCGCCGGTCGGAATATACTGGGCTCTTATGGTAATCTCCGGATGTTCCTTTTCGAACATGGCAAGCAGTTCATTCAGGGCGGGGATGGTTGAAGAAACAAAGCTGTGCCAGAAAGTGATGGTAATTTTATCCCCTGGTTGTTTCTCGGAACTATCGCAGGAAAAAATGATCAGAAACAGAATTGAAATTGCAAATAAAAACAAAATGAATTTCTGCAAATCGTATCCCTTCTCTGTTGAGTTAAAAAGCGAAAATCCGGTACCAGGCATAGCCCGGGGCACTGGGTCGGAAATCATTGATCACCCAGTCACTGTTGGCCATCCAGACAAAATAAACAGTATTGCTTTCAAAGCCGGTTTCCGGCCAGGGGATAGCAAGATCGGTTCCGGGTATGGTACTTCCAATAACCACTGGAGGATAGATGTTGTCTGGCACTCCATCCGGGGTGACAATATGCCAGATCAACTCAGTGAAAGCCCCAAATGAACCTTCCCTGATGGCAATACGACGGAAAGGAATGGTATTGGGAGTCCAGTCGATAATATATTTATCTTCCATTAGGGTTTCCTCCCGGAATACTTTCAGTTGGACGATTAGATCCCCCTGCGGATCTTTCGCTCCCCCAAATTGACCTTTCAGAAGAAAACGCAAGATGAAAGTGCTGTCCGAAAAGAATTCGGGTGACATGGCAGTGCTGTCAAATAAGGCATCAAGCGCAGCCTTTTCAGCAACCCAGAAGGTATATTCAGTTTCATCCTGCAGACTATCCACCGGAGTTCCACCACAGGAAAGAATTTTATCAACATCAGTATTTTCGCCCACAGTTACATAAGAACTAATAGAATTATCCTGGGCTGTAGTGAGCCAGACCAGTGAGGTGTCGAGTGCCGCCCGCTTTCCCTTATTCACTCCTACTGCTGCCACCCGCCCACCCAACCACTGGATATCCGGAGTATAATTCAGGGTAACTTTCAGCATTTCCAGATTTCTCTGACCTTCATAAGGAGCAAGAGTAGTGCTACTCTCTTCCGTGCAACGGATAAAAGTCAGACAGAAAATGAAAACCAAAGAAAAGGAGATTAAAAAGGGCAGGAGAGTTTTTTTCATGATCCGCTCCATCTTATTGAACACTTAATTGAATTTCAGACTGATTTTAAAAATAAATTTCCCTAGTGCTTTATAGATATTATTATTGAAACAACCGGACTATAATTGAACATGAGGGGTCAAGGTTCAGTCTGATAAGGCTGCAACCGGCTGGGAAGCCTGAACCCGCAAGACCGATTTTCGAATCATGAGTTTTGGTTCTAAGACAATTCTTTTTTTATCAAATTTTCCTTTCGATCTCATATCATTAATCAGCAATTTTACTGCAATCTCACCCATTAATTCTTTCGGTTGCTGGACAGCGCTAAGTGGTGCAAGCAGGTACGGGGCAAAATCCACATCATCGAAAGCGACCAGGGAAATATCTTTGGGAACATTGATATGTTCTTCATATATAGCCTGCAGGGCACCCAGGGTTATTAGATCACTGGTTGTGAATAAGGCGGTTGGCGGTGTTTCTAGTTTTAGTAACAGTTTTGTCTCAATGTATCCATTTTCCTGTCGGAAGTCATTCCCCACGATCAGGTCGGGATCTACCGGAATATGATAATGAGACAGAGCATCACGATAGCCTTTAACCCGGGCAGTATTGGTGTAGGTATCCGGCAGACCCTGAATAATAGCAATCCGGTGGTGGCCATTTTCAATCAAATGTTCAACCGCTTTATAGGCACCACTGTAGTTGTCTACTACCACTGAATTGGCATCGATCTCATCAAAAGAACGGTCGATGAGCACAAAAGGCAGATGCTCCTGAACCAGGCGCAGGATATGTTCATATTTCACCCCCACCGGCATGATGATAAGGCCATCCAGTTTATAACTCAGCAGCAGTTCGATCTGTTTGATCTCAGTGACTTGATTTTCATCGGTATTACAGACAAAAAGGCTATAGCCAGCCTGGAAGGCATGGATTTGAATGATGCGGGCGACATAAGCAAAGAAGGGATTAGAGATATCGGGGAGGACCAGGCCAATTGTATGGGTTTTCTTTAAGCGTAATCCTCTGGCCAACTGGTTAGGTCGATAGGCCAGTTGTTGGGCGGCTTTTTGTACCAGAATCTGAGTTTTTTGGCTGATTCGGTACTTTTCAGTCTTACCATTGAGTACCCGCGAGGCGGTGGAGGTGGAGATCCCGGCTTTGCGGGCGATATCTCGGAGGGTCACTGCCATGATTTTACCTAATTAATGGGTTTAATCCATTACTAGCAGGCCATTTAAGCAGTGCAATGGTTTGCATAAATAATATAAATTTTCCACATTAATTTGTCAACCTCTTTTTAAACAATTTATTTATCAACTCACCTTATTACATATTTAATGAAATAATTATATAAATCGGTTATAAATACCACTAAATAGAATTATTATGTAATAATTAAATTATAACCTGGCATCTCGACAAACTAATAATTTGAACAAACGTTTGTTCTTTTGGCTTTTCTTAAATATATTTCAGCAAAAAACAGAATAACCTGACTACCATAAAGCACCTCTACGTTCACTATACCTAATTTTAATGGTCTAGCATCCACAACCTAACTTAACTGGAAACCTTACTATGGGAAAAATCCTCGTCCTTTATGACAGCTTGACCGGAAATACCCAACGGATGGCAGAGTTGGTAGCCGAAGGTGCAAAAAACATACCCAGAATGCAGGTCAGACTCCGGTCAGTTGATCAGGCCAGCCAGAAAGATGTCATCTGGTGTGATGGGATCGCCGTCGGCTCTCCTACCAACATGGGTGTGCTTTCCTGGAAAATGAAGAAGTTCTGGGATCAGGAAATGCAGGATCAATAGAGTAAAATTGATGGAAAAATCGGCTGTGCATTTGCTTCCTCCGGCGGCTGGGGTGGCGGTTCAGAACTCTGCTGTCAATCGATCCTGACCATCCTCCTGAATTTCGGATTCCTGGTCTTTGGAGTACCTGACTATGTGGCTTCCCAAATGACCCTGCATTACGGTGCAATCTGTGCCGGAAAACCCCAAAAACCAGAAGAAAAGGAGGCCTGTCTTAAATTGGGCACACGGTTGGCTCATTGGGTCGCCAGCCATCCGAAAAATCGGTCATCGGCAGAAAAAAATAAAACTATCACAAAAAGCAAAAAGGTTAACAAATGAAATTTAGGAAATTTGGAAAGACCAGCTGGGACGTGTCTGAGATAGGATTTGGTGCTTGGGCCATCGGAGGAAATGCCTGGGGGAAACAGAATGACTCGGACAGTCTACAAGCGCTTCATAAGGCCCTAGATCTAGGCGTAAATTTTATCGATACCGCCCAGAGTTATGGAAATGGGCATAGTGAATCCCTGATTGGACAGGTGCTGAAGGAAAGAGGTGAAAAAATAGGCAATGGATCAGTAAAGGTAGCTACCAAAATCCCTCCATCCGATGGTCACTGGCCACCTCTCCCCTATGACGATTGTAGGATCCGGTATTCTGAAAAATATCTCCGCCAGCGGGTAGAATTCAGTCTCCAGAAACTGGGGGCGGAGGTCTTAGATCTGGTACAACTACATACCTGGACCAGGGCCTGGAACCAAAATCCAGTAGCATTGGAGATCCTGCGGGAATTGAAAAAAGAAGGTAAGATCCTGGCCATCGGAATCTCTACTCCGGAGCATGACCAGAATTCCTTGAACGATCTGATGAAAAATGGCTGGCTGGATGCCGTGCAGGTCATTTACAATATATTTGAGCAGGAACCCGCCGCCGAGTTTTTACCGCTAGCTAAAGAAAATCAAGTAGGGGTAATTGTGCGTGTAGTCTTTGATGAAGGATCCCTGACCGGAAAATATCACCAGGACCATGTATTTCATGAAGGTGATTTCCGCCGTCGGTACTTTAAAGGTGATCGATTGAAGGACACGCTTCAGAAAGTCGAAGAGGTAAAAAAGACGATTGGCGAATATGGAGATCCAAAGGTTGATAACCTGCTCTCGGTGGCTGCACGATTCGCACTCCAGAATCCGGCGGTATCCACTGTTATACCCGGCATGCGAAACCTTCAACAAGCAGAAATTGACTGTTCATTTTCCGAATTACCACCGTTGAATAAGACCCTGTACTCCGCTTTAAAAAATCATACCTGGCGACGAGCCTTCTGGTATGGCGGTTAAGAATTGAACCCTATCATGTTTTGAAAGTTAGATTCTATTCCAAATCACACATAGAAAAAAAATTGAACTGGTTCATTTCGAAAGGTATCAAACCTTTTTTGAGAAGTTAATCAGCAGTGAAAGGTTGGAAGAATCTGAACTAATTGACGAACTATCACACCTATACTTAATGGAGGCCAACATGGAGAAAAATTTAAAAATCTCTGCTCAGCATAAAAAACAATACCGGGAAGAAGGCTATTTTATTCTGGAGCGGGTCATTCCTTTAAAAGAACTACAATTCATCCGCGATGAATGTGACGAGCTGATCAGAGAGCAGGAGCGGGAAATGGATCGGCTAGGTACTGATGAACTTAATCTTTCCCGCCGAAACAGTCGTTATTTTGTTTTTCTGGCCTACAAGAACCGACCTGAATTGGGAAAATTTATTTTTGGTGAGAGAATGGCCGAATTATGCCGGGCCACTATCGGAAAAAATACCCTGCTGTTTTGGGAACAATTCGTGGCTAAGAGTAAAGACAAACGTTCTGAGTTCACCTGGCATCAGGATTCCGGTTATGTGGATCATCCTCATAAACCGTATGTAAATTTCTGGATCCCGCTGGATGATGTCACCGAAGCAAACGGTACCATTTATATTCTGCCCTTTTCCCGGGCAGGCACCCGAGAAAAAGTAGAACATAAACCAATCCCTGGTTCGAAAGATCGGGTGGGATACTTTGGAGATGATCCGGGAATACCGGTGATCTGTCCGGCTGGCTCGATCGCGGTTTTTTCAAGCACCAGCTTTCATCGCTCCGGTGCCAATACCACCGATCAGATGCGGCGGGCTTACTCAATTCAATTTTCGCCCGAACCAGTACTGGAAGCAGATGGTTCATTGAAAGGTCTGGCCGAACCTTTTCTGAAAGATGGAAAGCGGGTCAGGTAATGACTCCTATTTTACTTTACTCTGTGTTACCAGCAGGTACCAGGAATACTATGAAAATTTATTTTTCCAGAAAGATGAGGAGCGTCTGCGAAATTCCACTCCAGCCTTCTGAGCGAGCTGATGCAATCTGGAAAAATTGACCTTATACTCATTCTCACTGTACAGATGTTCACAGAAACACGGGATGTCTTCCGGCAATCCTGACAGTTGTGTGAGCAGGGTATGGTAATCCAGGACTCCGTCTCCGATCAGAACTTCATCATATTTTAAGAACATATAACCAGGATCGCAGCGGAGATCTTTCAAGTGTGCACTGCAGATATATTTACCTAAATATTTAAAAGTATTGTTGATCAGGTGGGTGGTTCTGTAATAATTCCGCTGACTGATCATGTTCATCTGATCCAGATGAAAACCGAAGGCGGGATGATCCACCTCTGTCATAAAATCATGGATATCCTCCGGCTGATAAAAAAAGTGTTATGCCAGGGTTCAATTGAATATTTGGTGAACTGGAAATCGAATCCATCCAGAATTCGCAGAACCACTTCACGAAAACTCTTTCTAAATTTCCGCTCATAGTTTCCTGGATGCGGGGCCAGGGGCGGATTGGAATCAGCCAGACTTCCCACCAGCGTCACTACGGTCCTGCATCGCATTTTTTCGGCTTTTTGAAGTAAACTTCTTACCTGCTGAATTCTGTTTTCCTGAAGGTTTTTATCATCGGTCAGCAGGTTGTCCCACATTCCGGTTTCCCCGACAACGATATCCAATTCTTTTGCCTTTTCTCCAAAATGCCGGCAATCATCATCGGTCATATTTTGAATGTGAGGCGGTGCAGGAATGGCCGATAATCCATTGGAATCAAGCTTTTGACAAACCAAATCCAACTCGGCAACGTTCCGGGCACCATAGAATCCACCTAATCTCATAAGGCTTTCTGAATGTTCTTCAGTTGATAAGTTTACATTTCGATGATCACTTTTAATACCTGGTCTTTATATCCGGCATTCAGGGTGAAGGCTTCAGCGGTCTTCTTGAGCGGAAACCGGTGAGAGATCAGCTTTATTAAATCGACAGTTCCTCTTTCCAACAATTGAATAGAACGGGGATAAGTGTGTTTCATCCGTCTCACCATGATCACCGTCAAGCCTTTCCGGCGTAAGGTGGAATGCTCGAATACCAGCTTATCATCTTTGGGAATGCCGATCATTACCAGTTTACCTCCCGCTATCACAATTTCGGCTGCCTGACGTGCCGCCTCGCCGGCCCAGGCAGCTTCAAAAACCACGTCCGTTCCCCTGTTCCCGGTGGATTGTAAAATGAACTCAGCCGGGTCAACCCTGGTAAAATTTAACGGAAGCCCTCCCAGCTCTTTCCCGATTTTCAGACGCCAGTCAAATTGATCAACAATGAAAATCGGAGCGATATTCATGCTTCGCAAAATCTGCAAGATACATAGACCGATTGGCCCTGCTCCCAGGATAGTTGCGGAATATCCGGCTTTCAGTGAGATCAGGTCGATGGCATGAAGAGCAACTCCTAGTGTTTCCAGCAAGGCCGCGCTCTCAAACTCAATAGTATCCGGTACCGGGAAACAACAGCGGGCAGGTACAGAGATCAATTCCTGTAAAGCCCCGTTATCCGGATAAAATCCGGTGAAATGAACGGCCGTACATAAATTAGGATGTCCTTTTTCACATGGTTCACATTTCCCGCATGGTTGATTAGGATCAACAGCTACTTTTGTCCCCTCTCGAAGCAACTGATTAAATCCATCATAACAATCATCTCCCACCTCATCTACTATCCCTGAAAATTCATGTCCGAGAATAAATGGATTTTTCCAATCAGATCGATCGTAGGCATTCAAGTCGCTTCCACAAATACCCACCGCTTTAACTTTGATGCGCGCTTGCTCTCTTAATGTAGAAATCGGTTTCAAGACCTTATCGATCCGAATATCTCCTTTTCCATATAATCGAACTGCAAACATTCTCTGTCGGTCGATCACTCTAAAGTTTCCCACAATATAATTTATTAGCTGTTTATGGTAATATGAGCTTCAGGGAGGACTTTTACAAAATATTTATTTATTTCCGGATTCCGTCTCGCAGGAGTCACTGGCAAATTATGTATGGAAATTTTTTATCTTCAGCTAAAAAACTGTTCAATTAAAAATTCAGAAAGCGAAGTCCTAATTTCCATGTAAATTCAAGTCTATTGTTCAAATTCTTCGAAGACATTCCAGTCTTCTATAAAAAAAACATTTTTCATGTTATAAAAAACAAGTAAGCAATAAGTAAGCAGGAGGTGGTTAAATACAAGTGATAATAGGTGTTTTTTGGTTATAATTGGTGACAATAATTCCCTGCCTAAGCAGCAGTAATCTTATTAATTTATGTTGCTTTTATTTGAGTTGGATTAAAGAGGTGAAGACGGATTAAGAGTCCGCTGCTCTACCAATTGAGCTACGGAGGCAAATTTCCAATGCAAAATATAATGGATGGTTGAAAATGAGACAATCATTAAGTTTTTTTATGAACTGAAAATCCTTCCTGTAAATTATTTACCACTAATTGCCATAAGAAATACAGATTGGTAAATGCAGGCGCTTTAATTGAATTTTTGCTTGATGATAAATAGAATAGATCGCTTGCTTTTTATTTCTCCTGATTCTATTTTCTTTCACCTTTGCAGGATCAGGTAAACCGAAATTTCGAGAAAATATCTTCAGGCCTGAAGCAATTCATCGCTTTTTAAAACGCTATATTAATTGTGTGAAACATAAATCCTCATCAAAAATAATTGTACAGGTATTAGGACAGAGCCAGCTAATAAACCTGCTCGAAAATATAAAAGGAGAAAAGCAATGTTTAAGGAAATTACCTCACAGCAGCTGAATCCTGAAAAATTTACTCAGGATAAAGTCAAAGAAATCAAAGAGTTGGTTGGAAATGGAACTGCCATCAATGCCCTCTCCGGAGGAGTGGATTCTTCTACCGTCACCATGCTGGGACATAAAGCTTTAGGTAAACAGCTCAAAACTGTTTTCATTGAAAATGGATTGATGCGGCAAGGTGAGCCAGAACGAGTAGTGAGTCTTTTCCGGCAATTAGGTATTACCGTGGAAATTATTGATGCCCGGAAAGAATTTTTTACTGCCCTGCAGGGCATAACCGATCCGGAAGAAAAACGCGAAGCCATTACCCAGACTTTTTACCGTGATGTCTTTGGTCGTATTATTAAGCAGAGCGGTGCCAAACACCTGCTGCAGGGCACCATTCTCACCGATGTAGATGAGACCATCGCTGGAATAAAACGACAGCATAATGTCTTCGAGCAGTTAGGGATCGATCCGCAGGAAGCTTTTGGATATCGGATTATCGAGCCGTTGATCCAGCTGCGCAAGGACGGAGTACGAAAAGTGGGAATGGCACTAGGATTACCGACTGAGATATTCCAGCGGATCCCATTCCCGGGACCGGCACTTTCCGCCCGGGTGATCGGTGAGGTTACCCCGGAACGTATCGAAACTGTCCGCAAAGCTACCGCAGTGGTGGAAAATATCCTGAAAGACACTAACGCTTTTCAATATCTGGCCATACTTCATCTGGACCGGGTAACCGGTATGCGCGATGGCAGAAGGGACTTCGGACAGCAGATTGAAATACGCTGCTGGAACAGCCTGGATGCGCGTACCGCCACCCCTACCCCGCTTTCCTTTGAAATTCTGGAAAAACTGTCTGCTGAGGTCATCCAGGAAGTACCGGGGGTGGTCAGCGTAACTTATAATATCACTCCAAAGCCTCCTTCCACCATCGAAGCGGTCTGAGAATATATTTCCCCACCTAAATTCCCTGGATAACTGACCGATAATTTTATTCAGGAAAACCAAAATGCGAGGTTTACCATGACCCTGCGCGAGATCCGGGAAGCCTATGATCAGAACTACCGGGAAATTCTGCAAATCATTATGGAGATGGGCGGAGAAACAAACATCGCATTCCATCGGA
>MESS01000046.1:2529-3108 GCA_001771055.1 Caldithrix sp. RBG_13_44_9 | reverse complement strand
TTTGATTCGCGATGTATTTCACTGTAAACCCGGCCAGGCAGCTAAATTAGCAGAAATGTTCAAAGGCACCATTCCCTCAATGCAGCAACATGATGGTTTTAAAAATTGCCAGGTTATGGTTGACTATATAGCCCGGTATTGGACGGTTGTGGTTCAAACAGAGGTCGATGACCTGGAAAAATTTGAAATGCATATGATTTCATTTCGCAATCGTCCCGAAGTGAAAAATGCTCTAGCGGGCTATATGGATCTGGTACAGGGCGGCGAACGGGAGATTTACTGGTTGGTGTGAGGGCTGGAGAAAGGGAAAACGGTGCCGGGGTATAACGGAATAGCGGATTTGGTATATGGTTTACGGATTGGCAATAAAGTGATAAAACTATGAGTGTATAGGAATTTGAGTAGAGATATTTTTAATTAACAGTTGACTTGCAGGAAATAAATTAATTTTGACCAAAATTAGTTTGGAATCCTAAGTATATCACATTTTTATAAAAATGGCTCCGATTAAAATATGCAGATAAATTGAAACTGAAGTATGAATTTCGGTAAGTAAGTTCCTTGCAGGATTAAATCTAA
>MESS01000046.1:2239-2361 GCA_001771055.1 Caldithrix sp. RBG_13_44_9 | reverse complement strand
CCCTGCGATTTTTTGTATAATACCCATTGACTGGTATTTTCCATATTTTATGCTCTGTCATTTACTGTTCAAAGAAAAATCATGTAGACCTTTAGGCGAATAGTTAAAATATCGGTAAATCG
>MESS01000046.1:1430-2218 GCA_001771055.1 Caldithrix sp. RBG_13_44_9 | reverse complement strand
ATTTGTTCACTCAAAAAAAATAGAATAATTTTAGACGAATCAATAATTCTTCCAAAATGAAAAAATTTGTCCAGAAGTATTGTTGTATATGTTATTTTCTAACCCTTATCAGCAGCACCTTCAGCCAGCAATTCTGGTTACCATTGTCTACCCCGATTCAACAGACGCTGCGCACCATTTACTTCATCGATTCCAAGACTGGCTGGGCGGCTGGTGATTCGGGGATCATCGTCCATACCAGGGACGGTGGACAGAGCTGGGAAGTGCAGCAGAGCAACATATCCGGTCAGATCCTGGATATTTTTTTTATTAACGAACAGCAGGGTTGGGCCTTAAGCCCGGATCTGGAATTACCGCTCTTCGGTACCATTCTGCTCCATACTCAGGATAGTGGTTCCTCCTGGAACAATCAGCTTTTTCCGCAGGAAAATATGTTTTTCCGAACCATTCTGTTTATGGATTCACTGAATGGCTGGATGGGCGGGGAGAATGGGGCTCTGGTTTACACAGTTGATGGCGGTAACAGTTGGACGCCAGCAGAAGTGGATAGCGGAGTATTCGCTCATTTTCCCATCATCAATCTCAGTTTTTACAACCGGCAGCTGGCTTTTGCCTGCGGCGGCGCCTTCGATCTGGCCGGGGTCATCTGGCGTACCACCGATTCCGGACAGCACTGGATTTCCCGGGGGGTAGCTCCCGAACCGATCCAGCAGTTGTGGATTTTTGACTCTCTAAGGATCATGGGAGTTGGAGGTGATTATGAATATGGAGCGAGCATTATCCGCAGT
>MESS01000046.1:1138-1299 GCA_001771055.1 Caldithrix sp. RBG_13_44_9 | reverse complement strand
CTACCCTCAGCTGGCAACCGCAGGAGGAAGCCACTCTTTATCATCTCCAGGTATCTATCCAGCCCGATTTTTCAAGTCTGTTGATCGATGAATCCGATTTAACCGCAACCAACTATCAGTTGACCGGCTTGACAGCCGGCACGATCTACTACTGGCGGGTA
>MESS01000046.1:0-998 GCA_001771055.1 Caldithrix sp. RBG_13_44_9 | reverse complement strand
TGCCGTGACTCAATTAAAATTTGGATTACCGGCAGCCGGCGAAGTGGAGCTGATCATCTGGAACATTCAGGGACGTAAAATCTGCGAGCTGCTGCGAAAAAAGTTGTCGGCCGGTGAATATCAGGTCAGTTGGAATGCTGAGAATTTACCCAGTGGAATATACCTGCTTGATTTGCGGGTACTGGATGCAACAAACTTAACCAGTCTGTTTAAACAGACCAGGAAAATTATTCTACTCAAATGATGTGGGGAGAGAGAAGGCGGTATATGGTATAGCGGGATAACAGGTGATCATTATAAAATCAAAATTCAAGGAATAGACAAGTGGATTGGGAAAAATTTAAGAGTAAAATGGTTGATCAGCTTCTTATTGAATATGAATATTTAATTTATTAAGCTATAGTGTTTAATTCCAATTTTGCTACAGATTATCTGAAACTGATAATTGGCTTTTTTTGCATACGATATAATATTTTTTCCATCAGACATAAAATTATCTTTTAAACTGCTTAAATGTACTCGGGTGTTGATAAATACGAAAGATTTATAAATTAAATACTTATATTGACATACTAAGATAGGCATTACAAATAACTATTAATTCAATGAATAAAATACGATAAAAATAGGCAATACTTTATGGCAATAAAGAAAAAAGCCGGAACGAAACGGCCAATTGAATCCTACGAGCATCGTGACAAGCAGAGGATTAACAATCCGCCGGTAGGGCTGGTGACGCCTGATACTGACCCGGACGCCGGGAAGAAGCAAACCTATTCCTACGACCCGCACCTGGATCCGCAACTGATCTGGGCCGGAAAGGCGGAGCATACCTCCTTTAAAGTGCCAACCGTTTCGCTACATGTCCATGAACGGATCGACCCGCGCACCATCATAGAAGCAGTTCGCAAACGCAGTGGTAGCAGCACTGACCAGCAGCTGAATTTTTTCGGACAACTGGAGGAAAATCCTCCAATTAGAGATGCAATAGAATTTTA
>MESS01000045.1:4176-5391 GCA_001771055.1 Caldithrix sp. RBG_13_44_9 | reverse complement strand
CCGTTTTTGAAAATGATGATATAAAGTGTAACCTATGTCTCCGAACTATACATTACTAAGGAGGGGGATTTGGGGGAGGTCGAAAGACTGATAGTTATCCGATGGCGGACAATTATAGACAAAATTAAATATTTATGAACCAATCTGAGCTAAGGACATAATCATAAATAATTATTCGCTTCAGTCTGGTTTCAAGAAGAAAGAATGATTGGTAAAAAAACAAATGTCAGCAAATCAACAATCCACCAGACAGCCAGATATTGAGGCTGTCCTATCTCGATTTCCCTTCTGGAAACATCTGTATTCCATGTGGGAAAATATAATGGCCCAGGACGAGCTGCCTCAGTTTGACCGCTGGTTGGCTTTCGAATTAAAAAAACAGAAGTCCTTTGGAAAGAGAGACCGTTTTTTCTATAGTGAAATACTCTTCGCTGGCTTTCGGTTTGGTTATCTGGCTGCTTTTCTGGAATTCCTGCAGTCGGAATTGGAAAGATCTCAGCAGAAAAAACAAACCTCCCCATCGATAAACGCCGCTGATATTGACCGCCTGCTGCATGAATTTTCCCTCCGCTTTCCTGATTATTCGGCAGTAAAGCAGTACTGGATTTCCATGAAGAGCGAAAATTTCTTCAAATGGATCCTGCTGCGCTATGCGGTTGAAAATTTCTGGAATATCAGCCGGGACTTTAAATCAATCCAAATTTCTGAATTGATCCGGCAGATTTTTACCGTCGCCCGGAATCAATTGTCAGATAGCAGAATACCGGATCATCAAATGCTCTGGGCTTCTATACCGTTGTGGTTTAAAGATTTTTTGCTGGAACGTGTCCGGCAATCGCAATGGGATGTGTTTACCTTGGGCCGGTTTCTCACTAATCATGCCCGGCGCTCACCGCTGTGGCTGCGCCTGAATGATCCGGAGAAAGAACGAGAAATTCTGCAGGAAATGGATGCACATGGATTTCAGATTACCAGGCAGGGAACTGCCATTAAGGCTGACGGAAGCAAAGGAATCTATGAATTGAATGTTTATAAGCAAGGGTATCTGGAAGTTCAGGATCTGGCCAGCCAGCTGATTGGTTCACGGGTAGATGCCAAACCCGGAGAAATGGTTTGGGATTGCTGTGCCGGCGGAGGCGGAAAAACCCTGCAGATTGCCTCCAGGCCGGGAGGAGGAAGGGGAGCGGTGTATGCTTCGGACATCCGGGATTATAA
>MESS01000045.1:0-4149 GCA_001771055.1 Caldithrix sp. RBG_13_44_9 | reverse complement strand
AAAAGCTCATCTATATAACGTCCGTACTCTGGCGTGGCAGGGAAAAGAATTGCCGGAATTTGGCAAGGAGATACAGAAAAGAGGCGGATTCCACTGGGTGTTGGTGGATGCTCCCTGCTCTGCCAGCGGAACCTGGCGGCGGAATCCCGAAGCTAAATTCCGATTTGGGCCGGAAGAGTTACCAGGCTTCGTTGAACTGCAGCTGCAATTGTTACAGAGTGCCAGTGCCGCCGTCATTCCGGCCGGACATCTAGTCTATGCCACCTGCAGCTGGTTTACTATGGAAAATGAAGGAGTCGTGCAACAGTTCCTGCAAAACAATCCTGCTTTCCAGCTGGAATTGCAGGAGCTTTTAGGAAATCCGTATCAGAATTCCGACACCATGTTCGCGGCGGTGATGGTAAGGAAATAAACTTCTAGAAACTTCTAAAAAATTCAATTTTAAAGTCGGTACATTAAGAAAGGGCTCACTTTCTTTTTATGTTAGAACCATAGATTTACTATGATTGAAAATTGAACATCAACCAAGAAAGGAGCCCGGTATGGAAGTGACCAGCAGCGATTGACTTTTAATTACTACTGTGATTATGCTCCCGGTTTTTCGCCCGATGGCCAGAGAATTGTCTACTTCTCCTGCATTGAAATTCCCTACCAGAATGAACATTACGATCTGTACGTAATGAACACCGATGGAAGTCAGCAAGAACGATTGACCAGCGATGACCAGTTTTTTATCGAATCAATCCATGTCATCTGCGATGATACTCCTAACGCTTATGATGCCGCACCGCAATTCTCTCCGGATGGAAGCAAGATCATATTCATGATTTGCCGGAATGATGACTGTGAGCTTCAGCTGTTTGATCTCGTCAACCGGAGTTTTGCTCCGCTGGTAGCTGATGAAGGCGGTAACTGGGCACCGATTTTTTCCCCTGACGGTTCTCAGATTCTCTTCAGATCTCACCGCGGTGGAGATTTTGACTTATATTCCTGTAACCTGTCCGACGGATACCAAAGAAGAATAACTTTTGATAACGGTCATACCTACTTTGGTGATTTTTCAACCAACAGTGATTCCATCCTTTATTTCAGCAACATCGATGAGCAATATTATGAATACTATCATATCTACCTTTCCAACAGAGATGGCAGCCAGCGAAAAAAATTGACCAGCGGGGAGTATGCAGATTACTTCCCGATATTTCAGCCATCTAATCCCCGTGCTATTCATTAAATAGAACACGGAAAACACTGATCTGACAGATGTACGCGGACTATTTTTCTAAAGCTCAAAAAGAATATCCGTGATCATCTGTTCAATCCGTGTCATCCCTGTCTGACTGCGTCTGTCAGGAGGGCTTTGCCGGACTGGTCAGCCAGGCAGGCGTGTTCCATAAATTAAATAACTGGTGAGTTTTTGCTTAAACATCCACAATCTGGATTACATCTTTAAACCTAAAAGAATCGCCCTGATTGGTGTTTCCACCAATCCCAACAGTGTGAGCAGGAAGGTATTGACCAACCTGGTGGGCAGCGGTTTTCGGGGAGTGGTTTATCCCATCAGTCCCGCTGAAGAAGCAGTGATGGGAATTCCCTGCTTTCCGGACCTGAAGTCACTCCCAAAAACACCTGACCAGGGAGTTATCTGCACCCCGGCAGCGCAGGTGCCTGCTTCTGTGACCGCCTGCGGGGAGGCCGGTATTAAAGGTCTCATCATTATCTCCGCCGGATTTAAAGAAGTGGGCCAGGAAGGCAGAAAACTTGACGATCAGATAAAATTGAACAATCAAAATTTGAGGGGATGCGTATCATCGGTCCCATTTGCCTGGGAATCATTGTCCCGGGAATGAACCTGAATGCCAGCTTCGCTCCCCACACTCCCCATAAAGGTTATATTGCTTTCATCTCGCAATCCGGAGCCTTGTGTACTTCAGTATTGGACTGGGCCATGGAAGAAAATATCGGTTTCTCCTATTTTGTTTCTATCGGCAATACCATAGACGTGGATTACGGACATCTCATCGACTATTTCGGTGAAGATGAAAACACCAAATCCATTCTCCTTTACATCGAATCCATCAGCAATGCCCGGAAACTCATGACCGCCTCCCGGGCCTTTGCCCGCACCAAACCCATCATTGCTTACAAGGCCGGAAGATTTCCGGATTCGGCAGCAGTAGCTGCCTCACATACCGGAGCACTGGCCGCCGAAGATGCGGTATACGATGCCGCTTTTCAGCGGACCGGTTTGGCCCGGGTATATGGTATCGGTGAAATTTTTGACTGCGCCGAACTGATCGGCCGTAACAAAATACCCCAGGGCGCCCGGCTGGCTATTGTCACTAACGCCGGAGGACCCGGAGTGATGGCTACCGATGCCCTGATTGCCGCTCAGGGGAAACTGGCCGAACTATCTCCAGAAACTCTGGAATTGTTGAACCAGAATCTTCCGCCAATGTGGTCCCGGCGAAATCCGGTGGATGTTTTAGGAGATGCCCGGGCCAAAAGAGTGGCCAAGGCAACTAAAATTGTACTGGATGACAAAAAGGTGGATGCAGTGCTGGTCATACTTACGCCTCAGGCCATGATCAATCCGACCGCTGTTGCCAGGGAGATCGGTGAACTTCAGCAGACCACCAAAAAACCGATCCTGGCTTCCTGGTTAGGTGGAAAACACACGCAGGACGGAATCCGGATTCTGAATGAATTCGGAATCGCCTCCTACAAAACTCCGGAACAGGCGGTAAGGGCTTTTATGACACTGGTAGCCTATTCCCGCAATTTGCAAACTCTTTACGAGACGCCCCGGGACATCCCGGTCGAGTTTTCCCTGAACCGCCGGAACATCCGTAAAGAGTTCGATACAATTTTAAAGAAAAACTTTTCCCTGGTATCTGAAATTCATTCAAAAAAGTTACTATCTGCTTATGGCATCCCGGTGAGTGTTCCCCTGCCGGCCGGAGATGAAAAAACTGCATTGGAAATTGCCCGGGAAATAGGTTTCCCGGTGGTATTTAAAATCCACTCTGCGGATATCACCCATAAAACGGATATCGGGGGAGTGGTTCTCAACATTACTGATGAAAATCAGGCCCGCACCGCCTACCGGGAAATTACTTCCAGAGCCGCTAAAGAAAGACCGGCTGCACGAATTGAAGGGATCACTGTTCAATCCATGATCCGGATGGCAGATTCCGTTGAACTCATTCTGGGCATTAAAAAGGATCCGGTATTTGGTACTATAGTGCTGGTAGGTGCCGACGGCATCACTGCCGAGTTATTTGCCGACCGCTCTCTGGGTTTTCCTCCCCTCAACGAACGATTGGTCCGCCGTATGCTGGAAGAATTGAAAATCTGGCCGCTCCTGAATGGATATCGTGGCAGACTAGCGGTAAACATGGATAAACTCATCGAGATCATCATCCGGCTTTCCTATCTTGCTGCTGATTATCCCGAAATCGGAGAACTTGATATTAATCCCTTAACGATTTCGCCAACTAAAGTAATTGCATTGGATGCACAAATTGTAATTGACCGGGCATTGGTCCACTATCCGGCAGAAAAATATTTCCACCTGGCCCTTAAACCCTACCCGGAAGAATACGTCACTAAGGCCCGGCTGGTAGATGGCTCCCAGGTAGTCTTTCGTCCCATCAAGCCCGAGGATGAACCGCTGTGGATGGATCTGCTGGCCAGCTGTTCCAAGGAATCCATTTATCAGCGCTTTCGTTATTTTTTCCAGTGGGCTTCCCACGAAGTTGCTACCCGCTACTGTTATATTGACTATGACCGGGAAATTGCCATTGTAGCTGAAGTGCTGGAAGAAGGGAAACGTAAACTTCTGGGAGTAGGCCGGCTGATTGCCGATCCGGAACATCAGACAGTGGAATATGCCATACTGATAACCGACAAATGGCAGGGAAAAGACCTGGGAAACCAATTGACTGACTATTGCATGGAAATTGCCCGGAAGTGGGGATTGAAAAAAATCGTTGCCCAAACTACCACCGACAATCACCGGATGATTGCCATGTTTCAGAAGCGTGGATTCGAGATAAAAATTGACGACCAGACTTCGGCCGTTGAAGTGGAAAAGGTAATTAATTAGGGTTTCCTTAAAAAGTCTGAGATTAAGGATTTATACAGGCT
>MESS01000044.1:20755-22794 GCA_001771055.1 Caldithrix sp. RBG_13_44_9 | reverse complement strand
ATGATTACCTGCGGCTGCTTTTTGCCCGAATCGGTGATGTCCACTGTTCTAATTGTCAGCGGCTGGTTAAAAAAGATTTACCACCGGATGTACTAAATGATGTTGATAATTTAGCAGATGGAAGTATGTTTTACCTGGGTTATCCACTGGCCGGAGCCAGATCACTTCCGACTGATCACCTGGTTCAGCTTATCTTATCGAAGGGCTTTCTACGAATCTGGCACAATCAAAAAATAATTGATCTTAGAGAAAAACTTCAAGAAAATCTGGACGGCCAACTGTTTGTCATTGTGGATCGGGGAGTGAAAAAAAGAGGAATGGATTCCTCCCGCCTGCTTGATTCCATTGAAACAGCTTTCCGGGAAGGTGAGGGTAATATGTCACTTATCACCAGTGACAACCAGATAACAAATTTCACCCAAAATTTTATATGCAGCAGCTGTGGCAACCAGATGATCGATCCTCAGCCCCGACTGTTTTCTTTTAATAATCCATTTGGAGCCTGTCCTGGCTGCCAGGGATTCGGTGATATGATGGACTGGGACATTCACAAAATCATTCCTGATCCCAAGAAAAGTTTAAGAGAAGGGGCCATAGTCCCATGGAGTATGCCGTCCTATCGCCACATCCTGGCAAAATTGACGATGATTGCCCCCGGTTATGGCTTCAATCTGGAACAAACATACCATGAGCTTAGTGAGCAACAGAAAGATCTGATCCTTAACGGCTCTTCTGATTTTATCGGGATTCGTGGTTTCTTTAACCGTCTAGAAACCAAAAAATACAAATTGCATATCCGGGTTTTCATGAGCCGTTTCCGGAGTTACTTCACCTGCACCCGCTGTTCTGGTAAAAGACTACGGCCAGAGGCACTGGCCATTACCATTGACAATAGAAATATCTCCGATTTGGCAAAAATGAACATCGGTGAAATTTTCCATTTTTTCAAAGATCTGAAATTGTCTTCCCATAAAAGAAAAATTGCCTTACAGTTATTGAAGGAGATAAACAATCGTCTGCAGTACCTCATCGATGTGGGATTATCTTATCTGCATCTGGACCGGCGGGCCAATACTCTAAGCGGCGGGGAATTCCAGCGGATCAATCTGGCCACCGCCCTGGGTACTTCTCTTACCGAAACTCTTTATATCCTTGATGAACCGACCATCGGATTACATCCCCGGGACACCCAACGCCTGTTGTGGATCCTAAAATCCCTTTCAAAAATTGGCAATTCTCTGGTGGTGGTGGAACATGACAAAACGGTTATTGAAAATGCAGATTATCTGGTGGATCTAGGTCCGGCCGCAGGACAGAACGGCGGTCAGATAATGTATGCAGGTAATTATCATGATTTTAGGGATTCCCCCGGCAGTCTGACACTGCGTTATCTGAAAGGGGAGAAAATTCTTCCCCATAAAGAAAAGTGGAATACGGGAACGGGAAGTGCAATTCATATCATGGGGGCACGGGAACATAATCTCAAAAACATCAATGTGCGAATTCCACTGGGCATGATGGTGGCCATCACCGGTGTCTCAGGTTCGGGTAAAAGCACCCTGTTGCATGATGTTCTATACCAGGGTTATTTGCACAACCGGGGAAGAAACAAGGGGAAAATCAGCAATTTCGATGAAATCAGAGGGCTGAAAAATATTTATCAAATGGAATTGGTTGATCAGTCACCCATTGGCCGGACACCACGCAGCAATCCCGTCACCTATATCAAAGCTTTTGACGAGATTCGAAAATTGTTTGCTTCGCTGGCTCCGGCCAAAGCCCGGGGACTGCAGCCAGGATCTTTTTCATTTAATGTTCCCGGCGGGCGCTGCCAAAATTGCGAAGGGGATGGCCAGCTCAAAATCGATATGCAGTTTTTAGCCGATGTTTATATTGAATGTGATATCTGTAAAGGAATGAAATACAAGAAAGAGGTTTTAAATGTCCATTTTCACGGCAAAAATATCTCCGACATTTTGGACTTAACAATCGATGAAGCATTGGACTTTTTTGGTGACTATCCAGGTATTACTTCAAAA
>MESS01000044.1:13331-20234 GCA_001771055.1 Caldithrix sp. RBG_13_44_9 | reverse complement strand
TATAGGCCAGCTTTCCCAGGCTGTATAAATTAGCCAATAGACCGAACCTGTCCACGATGAGGTATTTTTCTTTTGAGAAATTCTGAATTCCCGATAAAAGGATAAATTCACCATTGGGTAAATGTGATTTTATTTCATCCAAATGGGAAGGTGTTGGTTCGTGGGGACAGATAATAGTCAATAATTTTTGATGTTTCTTATTTAGATTTTGTACAGCAGGAATAAGGTGTAGATGATCTTCCGGCCAGGTACTGCCGGCGACAAAGATCCAACGATCCTGAACAATGGAGGAGGGGATAATTTCCTTCTTTCGTGATTCTTGCTGACGATAAATGACCTGATCAAATTTGGTGTCACCAATTACTGTCAAGATATCAGAATCCACCATCCGGCAAAAATTTTTCTGGTCAGTTTCAGAAATTGTCAGGATCTGATTAAAACCATTATAGACCGCCCGGTAGAAAGGCTTGGTAAGCCAGAAGAGTCTTTTGCTCTGGTGATGCATGGAAGCATTAATAAGGAAGATCGGAACCTTAAACCAGCGGGCCAGCCAAAGCTGATTTGGCCACACATCGTATTTGGCAATGATCCATAAGGTTGGCCGGAGCTGGCGGAAAAACTGCCAGATCAGGAAAAAACATTCATGCGGAGAATACAAATAGAAATCGACTGCCGAGAATGGTTTGACGTTTTCAAAACCCGAAGGCGAAAAAAATAACACCAAAATCCGGAAGTCCGGTTTTGACTTCTTAAATTCCAACAAGAACGGTTTAGTATGTTCAAATTCACCCATCGAAGCACAGTGCAAGACCAGCAGCGGGCCCTTATTCATCTGCTTTTTTATATCCTTTATGCGACGATTCATACCCATTCTTCCCAATATGCCTTTACGAATTTTCGAATGAAAAGGAACTACCAGAAGCAGTGACAAATAAAAGAAAGGGATAAAAATCAGGTTATAAAACAATGCAAAAATAAGTGACACTATCTACACTCCATCAGAATATGAGTTGCCATCGATCTCTACATCAGTTGCCCCCACCCATTTACCATGTGAACCAGCATGGTTATAAATAACAAAGCTTAGCGCCGTTTTATCAGTTCATAAGGTGCAGCCCGTAAGTCAGAGTAAATATTACAATAATTTTTGTATCTTTCACCAGAAATTTTTGCTTTTTCAACTGCTTTCTTTACCGCACATCCCGGCTCTTTTAAATGCCTGCAATCATTAAATTGACAATCCTGCTCAAGTTTGGCAAACTCCATGAAGTATTGCTTGAGTTCATTTTGATATATGTCCCATAGACCCAATTCACGGATCCCGGGGGTATCAATCAGATATCCCCCAAAAGACAGCGGGAATAATTCCACGTAGCTCGTAGAATGTTTGCCTTTATTAGTTTTCTGGCTGATCTCAGATATTTTCAGGTCTATGGCTGGTTCGATTTTTAGAATCATCGAACTTTTCCCCACGCCCGAGTGCCCCACCAGTACTGAAACCTTTCCTTTTAAAAATGATTTGAATTCCTCCATCCCCTCACCGGTGAGAGCGGAGGTGTAATGAAAAGGGTAACCCAGTTTTTGATACCACGAAGCAGTCTCATCGAAAATTGATTTTTCAGCCAGATCAATTTTATTTAAGCAGATGATACTTTTTAAACCATTTTTTTCAGCAATTACCAGATACCGGTCCAATAGACCGGATTTAAATTCCGGCTGCTTCACCGACACGATGATGATCATTTGATCAATATTAACCGCGATGAGGTGTTCCCGATAAGCTTTTCCCTCAACAGCCCTGCTTAACTTGGACCGGCGAGGAAGAATTTCTTGAATTGCACCTTCATTGGAGGAAAGCGGTTCCACCCACACATCATCACCAACTTTTACTGCTGAGTGCTCACTGGAAACACTTCCCACCACTCTGCCCCGGACAATACATTTGAGAACTGCCGAATCGGTTTTGACCAGATAATGATTTCGGGTTGATTTAAGGACTTTCCCGATACAACCAGATTTCTGTTCTTTCACGGATTTCAAAGAAGGAGTTTTGAACCTTTAGTCTTCAATCAATGCCTGCAATACCAATATTTGTTGCAGCTTAAAATTGCCGGTGCCATGAAAGTATGGATTTCATGGAATTTAGAAAATGACATTTTTTTTCTTCTTATTGACCGATGGACTGCGATGAGTCTGGCACATTTCAGTGGGATGATATTTAATATTAAAAATTTCATTGAGGATCTTGGGACAATAATTCCCGGCCAGCTGACTGCTTTCTTCGCAAACCTGGAGCTGGATTACATCGGCCGGTTGTTGAAACCGTTCTTCGGCAATATTCAGGTAACTGTAAACCCGGTTGATGAAATCTGCCCAGAACGGAAGGGCGGCGACCATCCCCGATTCCCCTCTCCCCAGTGATATCTGCGGATCATCCAGTCCTACCCACACGCCGGCGGTAAGAGCCGGGGTAAAACCAAGGAACCAGGCGTCGGTGAAATCATTGGTAGTGCCGGTTTTCCCGGCAGCAGGTTTGGTAAATCCAAACTTCCAACGCAAGCGGGCACCGGTTCCTTCATTGACCGCGGTTTCCAGCAGATTGGTCATAATATAGGCCGTGGCTTTACTCAAGATTTCATTTCTTCTGGCTGCGGTTTTATAAATGACATTACCATAGCGGTCTTCGATCCGCGAAATTGAGATTGGTTCTACCCGGACCCCCTGATTGGCATAAATGCCAAAGGCTGATACCAGTTCGAGAGGGATTACTTCTGAGCTGCCCAGGGCCAGGGTAGGAAAAGGCCGTAACGGGGTTCTCAATCCCATTTTATGAGCGTAATCCACCACAGCGGCTGGAGTAATTTCCAGGATCAAGCGCACCGCGACCAAATTAATGGAGTTTTTCACCGCCTCCCGTATGGTAGTAAGACCTCCAAAGGTTTTGTCATAATTTTCCGGATCCCAGCGAGTTCCATCCGGATTATTCACCACTACCGGCTGGTTGAGAAATTTATCGATAGTAGTGTATCCATTATCAATGGCAGCAGTGTAGAGAAAAGGTTTAAAAGCGGATCCTGGCTGTCGTTTTGCTTGCACTGCCCGGTTGAATTTAGATTCGACAAAGTCACGGCCACCCACCATTGCCATAATGTGTCCATTGTGATGATTCAGCACCACAAAGGCAATTTGAACCTTGGATTTCTCAGTGAAAATTGAGTCAGACAGGTTAAGTTTTTTCTTTAATGGTATTAATTTTTGTTCCACCCTGCTCTGCAGTTCCGATAAATTTAGAAAAATAGCTGAATCAACGGCAGTTTGGACCTTAGTGTTCAGAGTCGTAAAGACATTCAGACCATCTTCATACACATTCACTCCCAGGGAATCTCCAATAATTTGGAGCTGCTGGCGGACATATTCAGTGAAGTAGGGAGCAATTTTACCTTGCGCCAGAAATTCCTTCACTTTGATGGGAAGCTGGCTCAGACTATCATATTCCGACCGGGAAAGGTCCCCGGTGGTTACCATATTCCGTAAAACCAGATTTCTCCTGCTATAAGCCCGGTCCGGATGATTAAAGGGAGAATAATAAGCCGGTAGATTCAGAATTGGGATCAGGGTGGCACTTTCTTCGATTGTCAAATCATAGGCATCTTTATCAAAATACTTTTTGGCAGCCGCCTGTATCCCATACACCCCCTCCCCAAAATAGGCAACATTGAGATACATTTCCAGAATTTCTTGTTTGGAATAGGTTCGCTCAATCTGAATGGCGGTAATAATTTCCCGTAATTTTCGGTTAATGGTTTTGTGAAATCCAAAATAGAGATTTCTGGCCAGCTGCATGGTGATGGTGCTGAAACCCTGGCTGAAGCTGAATGAAGTCACATTCACAAATATCACTTTGGGGATGCGTTTTACATCTATTCCCCAGTGATTATAAAATCTGCGGTCTTCGGTAGACAACAGAGCTGCAACAGTATGTTCTGGAATCTTTTCAATTGGAACGGAGACCCGGTTGAACTTGAACAGTTCATGGAT
Organism: Caldithrix sp. RBG_13_44_9; assembly: GCA_001771055.1. Lineage (GTDB taxonomy): Bacteria > Calditrichota > Calditrichia > RBG-13-44-9 > RBG-13-44-9 > RQOF01. The sequence goes on along the minus strand of MESS01000044.1, from coordinate 16,196 downwards.
CAACTCACCATCTTCGGAATAAACCCGGGTCACCAGGGCCGGATCAATATTTTCAAGCTTAGTAAGGGACGGTAAACCGCTGATCAGGAAAATAAAATAGACCAGAAAAATAACCGCCAGAGTAATGAGGACAGCTTTAGTACGATGGGTCTTTATGCTTTTCAACAGGCTATTTTTGTTTTGGATACTCAAGGTGTTCCTTCACTAATTTTTTAATATTTTAAATGCCATAAAAATGAAGATGCTGGAACAAGAAAACTACTCTTTCATTTAATTAAATCATTTGAAGTTAGAATGTGACCCTAAATAATGCAAGTTTTTTCATTAATTCCCGATAGTATTCTCAGCGAATTCGAATTAAATTGGAGCCTGAAAATAATAATGACCATACGATATGAATAAATTTCGATATCTTTTAATTCTCTTATTGACCGTCACTCTGGCCAGCTGTTCTTCACAGTCAAAAACCAGAAAACCGGAAGTTCTTTCGGAAATACAGAAGCAAAAACTTGACAAAGCCTATGACCATTATTTCAATGGTGCTTTGCTGGATTTTCAGGATCAATATGAACGGGCGCTGATTGAATATTATCAGGCCCTGCTGTATGATTCAACCTCCTCGCAAATATTAAAAGCCATTGCCCGCAATCTTCTCAGATTACAAACATATGAAAGTGCTATTAGCTATTTAGAAAAATCTGAGAAGTATAATCCGGGAGATCGGGAAACGTTGAATTATCTGGCGGAAGCTCATTACAATCAACAAAATTTTCAAAAGTCAATTTTCTATTACAACCGTTTGCTTGCACTGGATCCTTATAATAGTTCCACCCAGAACAATCTCATTTTTTTATATACTCACCTGAAGATGGAACAGGAGTTAATGAATTTCTACAAAAGAATGATGTCCTACTATCCTGATGACAGTAAATATGCCATTCAATATGCCTTAGCTAATATCCGGCTGAAAAATACCAACGAAGCACAAAAAGTATTGCAAGAAGTGGTGAACAAAGATTCGAGTGACTTGAACACTCTCTTTGTGCTGGGTAATCTCTATGAAATTCAAAAAGATACCGTCAATGCCCTTAAAATCTATAAAAATATCCTTCTCTTAGAGCCGTTAAATGAGGATGTTCTCAACAGACTATACCGTCTCTACCGGTCCACCGGTCAATTGGAGGAAATGGCCAGTTTTTATGAAGTACTTCTTCAGAAACAGGAGAATCCGCAAATGCGCCTGATGTTGGCGGAGACTTATTATTTGCAGGAAAAAAGGACTGAAGCCAAGATCGCTTTGCAGCCAATTGTCACTGACGAAACTTACCGGCTGGCAGCCTATGAGCTTTTAGGACGTATTGCATTTGAAGAAGAAAACTATCCCGAGGCCGAAAAATATTTTAGCTCTCTGACTGAAGAAAATCCGGATAACCGGTTTGCCTGGTTATTCCTGGCAGTGATGCACAACCGGCAAAACAATTATCAAAGCAGTCTGAAAGTGCTGGAACGTGCGCTCACACTGCATACCGATGACCCAGATCTTTTGTCCATTTATGGTTCCACTCTTAGTCAGGTAGGTCGAGATCAGGAAGCCATTAGTCCTTTAGAGAAGGCTTTGAAAATAGACAGCACCAATATCAGCACCATCTCGTCCATCGCAGCGGTTTATGACAAATTGAAAATGTGGGATAAATCGGATTCCCTTTATGTAACAGCGATTCAAAAGGCCCCGGATAATGCCCTTCTCTTAAATAACTACAGTTACTCCCTGGCCCAGCGTGATATGGAACTACCCAAAGCTCTGGAGTTGGTCACCCGGGCACTGGAAATAGATCCTGAAAACGGAGCTTATTTAGACACTAAAGGATGGATCTATTATAAATTGGGTGACTATCCCCGGGCGTTGGAATTTATCCAAAAGGCCTTGAATTCCCGCGAGGAGAGTTCAGAGGTATTGGAACATATGGGAGATGTTTATTTAAAATTAGATCAACCCGACCAAGCTAAAATTTACTGGCAGAAAGCCCTGGAAAAGGATCCTGATAATTCCAACCTGGCCGAGAAGATTCAGAATTTATGAAATATTGGATATATGGATTTTTCCTATTTTGCCTGCCAATTTTTTGGGATTGTGCATCCCATCCGATTCAGCGGACATCCGAGGTGAAATTCACCACCCTGGCACAGTGGCCCTCATTCTACCGGCAAATTCATTTAAGACTACAATCACTAAAAAGTGAGGCTCGCATCAGCCTCGAATCCCCCAGCCTGGCTACTACTATTACCGTGGCGCTGGTTTTCACTGCACCTGATACTCTATTTATGCAGGCAGAAGGTTTTCTGGGAATGGATCTGGGTAAGATTTTTATTGGAAAAGACCGATTTATTCTATATAACCAGTTTAATAACCAGTTTCTCGCCGGATCAGTGGACGATCCTCTTTACAGCACCTTTCTGGAAACCAGTCTAACACTCCGGCAATTGAAGAACGCTTTTATCGGATTCGCCCCCTTACCTGAAGATATCATCCTGATTGATGAAGAGCAGGGCCTTTTCAGGTCCCAGGTGGATCAGCAGGAAAGCCGCTATAAAGTAAACAAGCAAGATGGAACACTAGAATGGATGGAGTATTATCAGGATGGTAAAATGATCCTGAAGCAGGAATTTAAAAACTATTCCTCCTATAAAGGTTTGTTTTTTCCCCGCCTTACCCGCATCATTTTGCCGCAAAGAAAAGAAATGGTTGCCATTTTACATAAAAATATCAAAATTAACGAAGCAATTGACTCGAACTCTTATTTTATAGAAATTGGACCTAAAACCAGACAACTTATTATCGCCAATTGAAAATTGTTATGGATATAT
>MESS01000044.1:12187-13314 GCA_001771055.1 Caldithrix sp. RBG_13_44_9 | reverse complement strand
TATAATGAAGCAGAGTCTCTGCCCGAACTGTTAGAGAGGATTGAGACTACCATTCAACAGTTACAGAAGGCTTATGAAATCATAGTGGTGGATGATGGGAGCTATGATAATACCCTGGAAGTTCTGAAAAGCCTGCGAGAAAAAAACCGCTCCCTGAAAGTGATCAGTTTTCGGAAAAATTATGGAAAGAGTGCCGCCCTCTCTGAAGCCTTCAAGCTGGTCAAAGGTGAAGTGGTCATTACCATGGACGCGGATCTGCAGGATGATCCGGGGGAAATTCCAAACTTGCTGGCAAAATTAGAAAATGAAAAATTAGATCTGGTTTCCGGCTGGAAGAAAAAGCGACATGATCCACTCTCCAAGACCATTCCTTCGAAATTCTTTAATTTTGTTACTTCCCTGATGACCGGAATAAAGATCCACGACTTCAATTGTGGTCTTAAAGCCTACCGGCAAATAGTGGTCAAGGACTTGAAAATCTACGGTGAACTCCATCGTTTTTTACCGGCACTTGCCCATTGGAATGGATTCAGGGTAGGAGAAACGGCCGTAAAACATCATCCCCGGAAATTTGGGAAGACCAAATTCGGTATATCCCGGTTTTTCAACGGTTTCTTTGATCTGATGACAGTTTTATTTATCACCCGATATCAGACCTCACCTTTGCATATTTTCGGAATGTTTGGATTGCTGGCGGTATTGGCCGGACTTTTCATTGAGATCTATCTGACCATTCTCTGGTTCATGGGAGCGGGTATCCGGAACCGGCCACTTTTCTTTCTGGGAATCCTGGCCATTATTGTCGGAGTACAGTTTATTGTGTTTGGTTTGCTGGGTGAAATGATTACCGCCAGATTTGCAGAAAACGTTTCCTATTCAATTAAGGAAAAAATTGATTAAAAGCCTGCGGCCCACTTCATCACATTTATGATGAAAAATACAGAGTCGGTTCCCTATTCTTATTACAGTGTTATTGTACCCTCCTATAATCGTCAAGATGAGATCCAAGAATTGCTGCAATCCTTTCTGGCGCTGGAGTTTGATTCCCGGCGCCTGGAATTGATCATTGCCGATGACGGCTCGAGTGATAACACCGGTCAGGTAGTTGAATCTTTCCGCAGCCGATT
>MESS01000044.1:10210-12159 GCA_001771055.1 Caldithrix sp. RBG_13_44_9 | reverse complement strand
AAAAATCAAGGACCGGGAGCAGCCCGCAATATGGGAATGGAAAAGGCCAGGGGTGATTTTTTCATTTTTATCGACAGTGACTGTACCGTCCCGGCCGACTGGCTGCAACAAATAGACCACCAGCTTTCAACACAACCTGCAGATGCTTTTGGAGGCCGGGATAGTTTCCGGCCTGATTTTCCAGATCTTCTCAAAGCCATTAATTATTCTATGACCTCCTTCATTACCACTGGCGGTTTAAGAGGCCGAAAAGGAAAGAAGCTAGCTAAATTTTATCCCCGCAGTTTTAATATGGGACTTTCCCGCCAGCTCTATACGAAAATCGGAGGATTTGGATCCTTACGCCACGGCCAGGATATTGAATACAGCCACCGGATGATTAAAAGCGGTTCCAGAATTAAATATATCCATGAAGCGGTAGTTTATCACAAGCGCCGCACCAGTCTCAAAAAATTCTTCCGGCAGGTTTTTAACTGGGGAGTCGCCAGGATCAATCTCTCCCGGATAGATCCCGGAATGCTGGAACCACTGCACGCTGCTCCGGCGGTAGTGACCCTGGGTTTAGTTTTGTTGCTTCTCGGCAGTATCATATTCAGACCGGTATGGCTGGCAGCACAGTGGTTATCCGGCCTGGCAATATTAGTATTATTGATTTCCGGCGTGCATGCCGCCATAAAATACCGCTCACCGGCAATGCTGTACCTGGTTCCAGTGGTTATGCCCATTCAAATTTTAGGATACGGTGCCGGATTCCTGCTGGCGTTTTTATACCGGGTAATTCTGGGCAAACCGGAATTCACAGGTTTCAAAAAGAAATATTATCATTAAATTGCTGATAACACTGGTAGGTAATTCCAGGTATTTTTTTATCTAAAAGACCGGAAAGAGAATTCTAAATTTTAGATTTTCCAATATTTCAACCCAACTGCGGAGGCAATTATGGAACAACCCTTAGTTCAAAGCCAGTCCAAAGAATCGATGATTCTGGAGCAAATTCAGCGGGTCAGTGAAAGTATGACCGGGTGGTTAAAATTCCTGGGGATAATGAACATTATCTCCGGTGCGTTTACGGCCTTAAGTATCTGGGGGATTGTCATTGCCTGGCTTCCAATCTGGCTGGGAGTTTTACTGCTCCAGGCCAGCGGCCGGATCAGCACTTCCCGCTTCTCACAGAACAGAGCCGAGCTGGTGACCATGATGGATAAACTCCGACTCTATTTTGTGATCCAGGGAATTCTCATCATTGTCACCATCGCCATGGTCATCATTGCCATCGTGGTGTTCGGGAGTCTGATAATGAAATATCTCAGTGGAGAGGCATTTGATTCTTTTTAAACATTATATAATCAAGTCCGAACTTGCATTTTAAAGAAATATGAAGAAATAGCAGGATTCTATATATTCACTGAAAGTCCCGGGCAAAAAACAGCTTACAATAAATTGCTGGCCAGATCCGCCAGCAGGGATCGTTCGCCCTTTTCCAGAGTAATGTGCGCATAAATAGCCTGTCCCTTCATCCGGTCAATCAAATAGGTCAATCCATTGGACTGGGCATCCAGATAGGGAGTATCGATCTGATAGGGATCGCCGGTAAAGATGATTTTCGTTCCCTCTCCTGCCCGGGTAATGATGGTTTTCACTTCATGCGGAGTAAGATTCTGGGCTTCATCAACGATAAAAAATATTCTCTCCAGGCTCCGGCCTCTGATGTAGGTAAGCGGAGCAATAAAAAGTTTTTCTTGTTCTACCATCTCATTGATCCGTACAAACGCTTTATCATTCTCATCGAATTGATTTTTAATCACATTCAGATTGTCATACAGCGGCTGCATATAGGGATCAAGTTTCGCTTCCAGATTTCCGGGAAGATATCCCAGATCGCGGTTTGACAGCGGGATAATTGGCCGGGCCAGGTAAATTTGCTGGTAAAATTTGCGGACTTCCAGGGC
>MESS01000044.1:9893-10119 GCA_001771055.1 Caldithrix sp. RBG_13_44_9 | reverse complement strand
AAAATTTGTTCGGCATTGCGGGGCGTTATGCCATAGGCAGTCTTTTTTTCCACCCGGCGGAGTAGATGCTCCTGGGCATGAAAAACCGCCAGGGCTGATTTTTGCTGGTTTTTCAGAATTAAAAATTCATTTGGCAATAAATTGTCAATCTTTCCCTGTTCCGGTTTTATAAAGCCTTCCGGTTGATATAACTGATCAATCAACGGTTCCAGAAAATCAGTGAGAA
>MESS01000044.1:8423-9880 GCA_001771055.1 Caldithrix sp. RBG_13_44_9 | reverse complement strand
ATACAATTTTTCGATGTCCTGGATCCGGTCGGTGAAATAATCCTGCGCCATGATACCCATCGATTTGGCTTTCAGCCGCAGGTTGACATCCTTGCTGACGAAAATCACCTTGCGATTGGGGAAACGGTGGGTGAGATAATAGGCCACGCTGAGAATCCGGTGGTCGATCCGGCTGGAGGAGAAGATCTTATCAACCTCAGCTTCATGCTGGTGGTCAGGAATAATCTGGATCTTGCCTTTGCCCGGTCCTAACGATACTCCTTCCTGCACCAATTTATCTCCGGAGAGACTATCCAGAATGCGGATGAATTCCCGGGCATTGAAATGGATCTGATCCGCTCCACGCTTGAAATTATCGATCTCTTCTAAAACCGTAATCGGGATAACAATATCATTGTCCTGAAAGCTGTGAATGCAGTTGTAATCATGCAGAATGACGTTGGTATCCAGCACGAAAATTTTCTTTTTCATTCCAAGGTTCTCCTGATTTGAAAGGAAGTTAGTGATCCCGTCGGAAATTAATATGATTCCGGAAGAGAAGCAATTTTATGGTAAGAAATTTTCACAATTTATGATTAAAAAACAGTTAGCAAAAAATAAGAAAAAAGAAAAAAGAAAAAAATAACGGCTTTTTATCCGGGTAGCCTTGTACCTTTAGCCTTGATCCTTTAGCTTTGGCCGTTAACCTCAATCCCTGTACCTTGTTGTTTGCTTTTTACGCCATGCTTCATGCACCCCGTCATCTCCATTGATTAATTGCATTAACAATGATACCCCATTTCGCTAATATACTTTGTGAGAATGATACCTGAAAATTCAGGTGAAGGACCGACAAGGATTAAAAAGTTATTTTGCCAGCAGAATTTGAGCCCGGTCAAATGATAAACCACCATCAAGAATCCCAGTCTGTTAGAATTTTTTGATCACAACAGCGGGGAGCGCAATACCGTGATGACCCGGGGCGGTATCGGTCAGATTACCGGGCACCGCCTGAAATTTGATCCGGAAGATACCAAGCAGGGCATTTTTCTGGTTGCGGAAGACGGTACCGAGACCCGGATAACCATGGTGGGGGTGAACAAACCCTCCCAACTCATGTTTTCCATCCCATCCTCCCTCCCGGCAGGAAACTACACCCTGGAAGTCCGGGTCATATTTTCTTCAAAGCTACGTTCCGGTAAATTAACTGAGACCCTGAGTGTCGCCTGATAGCAAAATAGCCGTACCGCCTGGCGGGCGGCTCTTTTTTTACCCCTTACCCATACTCAGTGCTGTCCAAAATAAATGAATTTCCGGGAAGTGACGGTTGAAAAATAAGGCTTTCTGGACCAGTGAGTGATATTTTAAAAATCAGGTTTCATCTTTAAGGGAAAATGCTGTCCAAAATAAGCGGGAGGTATTCCGCAGAACAACAGGACTATATCAGTAGTACTCCGGTTCGTAAATGTGGTGAGGTA
>MESS01000044.1:8102-8407 GCA_001771055.1 Caldithrix sp. RBG_13_44_9 | reverse complement strand
TTCTGCCGTACAATTATGAATTATGGTAATTAAGAATTGATGAACTTCTCAAAAGGATCGAAAAATAAGGTAATAAGGTCAACAATCTTTGAGTTTATTGATGTTACTAAGGTTCAAGGAAACCGAAACCTTAGTACTCCGGTTCGTAAATTTGGTGACGTGTTTTGTAGCCATTCGCCTCTGCAATACAATAATGCATTACGGTAATTAAGCGGTGATGTACTTGGGTGATAACCACTGAAATCTCTCAATCGTTAAATCTTAGACCAACCGGTGTTTAACATTATTACCTTATTTTAATCCAT
>MESS01000044.1:7393-8053 GCA_001771055.1 Caldithrix sp. RBG_13_44_9 | reverse complement strand
TGGACAGCATTTGAAGATAAAGAGATGACCTGATCTCTGACAGGTCAAAATCCTATCCAGAAAGCCTTATTTTTCGATAGTCATTTCCATAGAATTCATTTATTTTAGACAGCACTGACGTAGTATATACTTACCGGGCATTAATGCGGCGACGCAGTTTGGTCATCATCTGGTTGTGGGTGATGCCCTTCTTCCCAGCTGCCGATTGAGCCTGAGCGACTCCAAGTTTTTCAAAGAGATCAATCTGGGCTTTCAGTCTCTCATAATGCTCGATACTCATGACGACAAGATCACCTTCACCATTCGTGGTGAGATATACAGGCTCATCCTGCTCGTGGCAAATTGTCGCAATCTCTCTGGTGCGATTTCGTAGGCTGGAGATTGATTTGATGATCGGCATACAGGTTTTTCTCCTTTTCGAAAATCTGTGCACAAATTAGTACTAAATTCTGATATGATCAAGTCATTATTTTTGCGGCGCACTGCAGATAACATCGGTAACAAAGTAGCTCACGCATTTGTAAAGGCTTGATGAAATTCAGGTGTTCTCGACATAAAGTGTTCACTCCCTGCCGCATTCTTTGGCAGTTTGGCTCGCGGCATTCACAAAAACCATAGGTGTTCATTGATACATGGGGCGCGGTAATGAGTGGCCAAACT
>MESS01000044.1:0-7282 GCA_001771055.1 Caldithrix sp. RBG_13_44_9 | reverse complement strand
TTAAACCTGACCGATTCCATCACCTTCATCCAGATTAAAACGGATACCCTGTTTGAAAGCCAGCAGATTATCAGCCTTTTGACGGTATCTCAAGATTCAGCCGACCGGTATGAGATACGCCTGGCATACCGTAATAAAGAATTGATGCGGACCAGCTGGTTTGGCTTAGATAATCAGGCAGAAGCTGCCCTTAACGCCGGTTACTTCGATCGGGATGAGGGAGGAAGCGTTAGCTATCTGGAAATAGCGGATTCAGTGATCAGCCGGAATACCAGCCGCGGAGCAAAATGGGCCATAAATGACAGTCTGTTAAACGGTGCAATTCTAATCGGATCAGGCAACCTGATATCGATCCAACCGGCGAATACTGAAAAATATTATGAGGCTTCAACCCGGGAAAAAGCGGTGCTTATCGCCGGCCCCCTGCTTTTATTAAATTCCGGGAAAGTAAAATTACCCGATATTGAAAGATTTGTCAAGAAACGCCATCCCAGATCCTGTCTCTGTACTGATAAGGATCAGGTGGTATTTATTGCCATAGATGGCCGAAGAGAGGAAGCGGAAGGGATGAGCCTGAGCGAAACTCAGGATTTCCTGCTCAAACTGGGATGTATCGATGCCATTAACCTGGATGGCGGAGGATCAACCACCCTGTGGACCAGGGATAAAGGGGTGGTTAACTTCCCAAGCGATAAAGAAGGGGAAAGACCCGTCTCCAATGTACTGTTGATAATAAAAACAAACCAAAACTGATTCCGTTTTAGCAACTGGCGTTGTGATCTGCAGAAGCAAAGGCCAAGATAGAACAAAGCTTTTCCTTACCAGCTTCAGGAGTTTATAGCCGGATAAAGATTTTCTGGACTGGAGATATCAGAAGTTCAGAAAAGCGATATAAATGTAATTTTTGTTTAGCAATTCTCATAAAATAATTTCAGGCAGAGGTAAGTAAAATTAAGACATTAAAAAGTTTTATTTAATCACAACCTCTCGTTCTCTGCGCCTCAGCGTCTCCGCGCGAGAAAGAAATCCCCTCCTCCCTGCCCGCCAAACCCTCCTTTGTAAATTCCTTTTCAAAGACAAAAAACCTTCCACCGATTTCACTGATTATCACTGATTATCGCAATTTACAAATAGTTTTGAATCTCATTCGTGCAAATTCCTGCCTGCCGTGGGACCGCTGGAAATGTTTAATTGGACTGGGCAGTCAGGCAGGCGTGGACCAATTCCCATCTGGCGCCCCGTCTTAAACCGTACAGGAAGTTGACAGAAATTAAGAAAAAAGAAAAAAGAAAAAAGAAAAAAATAACGGCTTTTTATCCTGGACACCTTACCTTTAGCCTTGATCCTTTAGCTTTGGCCGTTAACCTTTATCCCTGTTCTTTGTTTCAAGCTTTATGCGCTAAGCTCTGTGCCCTTCGCTGTTTTCCGCACACGTTTAAAAAATCGGCTGGAACCATTGATTTTATTGATGCTCCACGTTGAAATTGGGTGTTGCAAGCGTATTTTTAAGCATGTTTTTACGTAAATTGAAAAATCGTTCGGGCAGTACTTCCGTGCAAATCATCTCCAAAGCGCAGGGTCAATACAACGTCATTAAAACGATGGGATTATCATTCAGCCAACAGCAGATCGCAAAGTTGTGGAAAGAGTCTTCTACCAAGAAAGATCAGACCTGTCACCCAGAAAGGCAGCAGAATTAACTCACAATATGTATCAAATAATCTATACGCTGCCTGACTCAAAACATACCAGAACCAAATTATTAAAAATGGACGATGAACTAGCTGAATTGTACCAAATTATTCTTAAGAATTTTTAGAGTGTTGCAAAGCGGAAAACAGGAGAAAAAAGAAAAAAAAAATAACGGCTTTTTATCCTGGAAGCCTTACCTGTAGCCTTGATCCTTTAGCTTTGGCCGTTAACCTTTATCCCTGTTCTTTGTTTCAAGCTCTATGCGCTATGCTCTGTGCTCTTGGCACCAAACCTTATAATCTCAATCCTGGTCATTACATAGTATTGGTGTTAATCTGTGAAATCCGTGGATATCTTTAGCTTAATGAGATTCATACCCTTTCAAACCGCCTCTGGGGACGATCAGTTTAAAATTCTCCGGTTCCAGTTTAAATTGCCTTTCATCGGCTGTGAACAGTTCCTGAGCGCCGTTGGTCTGAATTTCAACACCGGCCAGTTGCATGGTATTTTTTACCAGGTCGCGCCAGTAGTCCCATTCGGCAGAACTGATCTCCTTTATCCTTCCGTGAATGTATTGATGAGGATTCAGGCGGTTATAGGGATCGAAGAACAACATATTACCCCTGGAAGCGCCGCCCAGCAGTTTGGTTCCACGGTATGGCCGCTCCTGGACTCTGAGATTTCCCAGGGCATCAAAAAAGAGTCCGCCAAAGAAGAAATCGCCACCCATCAGAGACTCGCCGGCATATTTGCTGGCGCTCCCCAGAATATGAATTTTGAGGTCCTGGCAACGCGGATCATTCACCGAATTGGTCCAGGCCCGATCCACAATATTCCCCAGGATAAAAACCTCACCGCCCTTGGAGGCATAACCGCAGACTTTTCCAGCATTGCCGAATACCTGTAAACTGCCGTGATGCATACCCATGGCACAGAAATTCTGGGCATTTCCATGCAGGCGGATCACTCCACCCTGCATGAAGGCTCCAAAATATTCCCCGGGCGTACCATAGATTTCCATCTCCACATCATCGGTGTCTCCGCTGCCCATCACCGCAGTAGAGATCAATCTCTGCCCATTGACCCGGTAAAGATAAAAACGGCGCCAGCCCTTTCGGTAAGCTTCGGAAAGCAGGGCTGCTAGACTGCGGTGAGGATCGATCCCTTCCGGAGTAAATCCATCGGCATCGATGAGCAAATTCATCTGTTCCCCGGAGAAGGGATCAGGTACTGATGGAGAATGAAAATTCACTTTTTTCCATTGTGATGGTTCAATCTCGCCCAATCTATCGAAAAATTCAAAAAGCAGGGAACGGGCGATATCCAGCAGTGAACTCTTAGCTTTACTACCGGTATTCATGGTCCGCAGATAATCCAGCAGATAGGTTAAAATTGAGATCAGATCAAGCGACTGAAGTCGAACTTTACTATCTATTCCATCGGTGAGTAATTCCCGTAAAATCCAGCGATAGGTATTAAAATCCCACTCCGGCAGGTTCTGCCTGATCCAGTTTTTCAGCAGTTCGATACCTTCTGTTTTCGAATCCTGCAGCATTTTCTTAATTTGCAGATTCAAATCATCCGCAGCGCTTGGAACAGCCAGCTGCCGGCGCTGATAACTGTAATGTTCTCCATATTCCGGCAGTTCAATAAAGCGGCCGTAGCGGTCTACAAATTCATAAGATTGCATCATTCCCTGATTATCGAATTGAAAGCGGCTGATCATGCCGGGACTGACCATCACTTCATCCGGGGCGGCACCGTCAATCAAACCTTCCTTATCAAGCAATGAAAGCATCTGCTGGATGGCTTGTTCTTCAGAAGCAATGATGCTGAAAGCTCTTTTTTTCCGGCCGTTTTTGTCAATCCAGAAAGCAGTGGTACTCGGCCGGAGGTCAGCCGGATCTTTCAGATCCACCCGCTCGGTGATATTTTTATCCGGAAGATGCCGCAGGCACAGGTATTGATAAGGTCCGTCAGGCGAACTGGTGAATTCCACCCGCTGGATCTCCTCCAGATGATGACGGATATCGGGAGGAATAAGCGCCAGGTCGTCACCGGTGGTGGGAGAAAAGCTCTCAAATAATGCCCAATCCGGATATTCCAGTTCTTCCGCCACCAGATGGAATTTGAGGGAGGCAACCTCGGTGTCGGTAGTAGCCAGCGGGGGAAGTCCGAACTGTTCCACCCGCTGTTTCAGCGTTTCATAATTAGTGGTTTCACCATTATGAGTAAGAGCGGTGTGGAGCTTTCCAAACGGATGGGCATTCATCTGTTCCACTACCGAACCGGTAGCCAGCCGGACATGAATAATATTATTGGGCGAAGCCGGAGTCTCCCAGGGAATTTCCCGGCCGGCTGTTTTCCATACGGCAAAATTCTTACCGCAGGACATTACTGCTGCTACTTTCCTCCAGCGGGATTGATATCTTTCTTTATGTTGAGTATAGGCAAATTTCCTGGAGAATTCCCGCAAAAGATACAGGTAACCTTCACCATAAATTTCCAAATTCTGGTCCGACAGGGGATTCTCCCGGGTCAGAATCTGTCCATATTCCTTAAAAGTCTTACTCTGACGGATAAACTCCTGCCAGCTCCCGGGTTCAGCTTCCCAGACATACAGTATTTGAGTGGATAAGACCGAATGATTAAAAACAAATAAGTCCTCGGCCTTAGACATAAAATGGGTCTTCTCGGAATAGTTATGCGATTTAACATCGGGAAAATATTCGCGGATGTAGGCAAACCGGGGTGATATCAGAATCTCTTCTTCAATGTATTTCTGTAATATTTTGGATTTGACCCGTACAAAATAACAAAAAATATCTCCCGGATCGGTATTGGGATTTCCAAATTCACGGTAATCTCTCTCCTCTCCTGTCTCATCCGTTTTATAGTGTTCCCGGATTTTTGGAGCTTCGGTTTCTCCGGTGAAATCAAAGTAGGGTTCCAGAAATACTTTATATATTTTATCCGACAATCTGAAGCGATATTCCAGCAGTTCCTGTCTGGCCAGCTTACGTTTTTCACCTTCGGAATTTTCACCGGTCTTAACTGATAGCGATGCTTCTTTCTCCAACTGCAATTGCCCCTTAATCATGATACGGTAGGCATAATGATGGGGATGTTCCGGAAAACAGAAGGTCTTGGCAATACCCACCCCATCCATACCGCGGTTTTTCATGGCTGACAGGGTTTTATCCAGAATATAGCTGGGAACCGGCGCACTGCCGATAACTGCCGCCACCCCGCAATTGGATTGTCCGGTGGCACGCGCTGGCTCGACCGCTCTTTTGCGCTGCTGCAGGAATTCCCGGCGCTGCCGGATGCGGAAGTCGACCCGTTCCTTTAGTCCTATCCATTGAATCTTATCATATCGCCCGCGAAGCTCCCGGATATCCTTGAATCCTAAACCTGCCAGTGCCCTGATGACCTGCATCTGCATGATCAAAAAAACATTGATCATCTGCCGGGCATTCAATTCCACATTTCGCAGTTGCTGCATAATCAGATTGCTGGTGGCAATGCCCCGCGAACAGCCATCATGGCAGTTCCGGTTGCGGTCACAGCCAATGGCTACCAGCGGAGTGGTACCCCAGATCACACCGTCTGCACCCAGCGCTACCGCTTTGATCACATCTTCGTAGGTTCGTATCCCTCCGCTCACAAAAAATTTGACGTAGTTCCGCAACCCATCCCGCACCAGCCGGTCATGGATCAAAGGAACGGCATACTCAATATGCATTCCCATCTGACCCTTGATAATATTGGGAGAGGCCCCGGTCCCACCGCGCGGACCATCCAGCCAGATCTCTACTTTCATTCCATATTGCCGGGCATAGTCAGAAAGAACTTTCGATAACTCAATGGTATTATCCTGTATTTCCCGGACTTTCTCCTTAAGAATCTCTTCAGTATTATCTTTGGCTATGCGGCCGAGTCCGGCTGCGATGAATTCTATATCTACTGATGGGGATACTTTCACGCTGATCACTGCCCGGGGATTGATCATCCGGACCACATCAATAAAGGCTTTGACATCTTCGATGGAATAGCAATTGTGAAACGGGAATGGTGAGATGATACTGGTGTAGGAATACCCGATCACCTCTTCACATAATCGCAGCAGATGCTCAAACTCAATCGGATCCATTTTCCCGGCCTGATTCAACTCATAGGCCTGTTGTTGAATTTCCCGTAGTGACTGTTTTAATTCCGGAAAGATCAGCTGCTCATCATGGGCCTTCAGCAGATGAGGATAAGCAGCTTTCGCTGTTTTATTTAAAATATGAGAAAGATTTTTTTCAATGCCCTCGATCTGTTGCAGAAGACGCTGCATTTTTTCCTTGTTCAGATATTCCAGTCCCTGAATTCCCCGCAAATAAGACACCAGCTTGTTAACCTTTTGAGCCAGAATGTGCCCGCCAATTCCCATCTTAGCGCCCTGACTGTAAGCAATAACCACCCGCCGGGTTTTCTTAATGGTTTCTTTGGTAACCCCAAACAAACCAGTCTTCATTTCGGTGGAGACGAATTCTTCATCCTTCTGATCTACTACCACATAAAACAGGAATGACTGCAAACCCGGATATTGACTGAGAACCTGGTAGATATGCGGATGTTTCTGATCGTCAATATGTTCAGCTGCTAAAATTTCCTTAATCTCACGGATGGAATAGTGCTGATTGTGCTGGAAGAAGGGTTTTATCAGTTGAATTTCCGGTTCGGTAAAAAATATCGGTTCTCCTTTACGATTCAGGAAAAAGCAGGTAGGATATCCGCCTTCGCCGGTATCATATTGAATGCCCAGTTCCCGGGCGGCAATCACATGCGCCAGCCAGGTATCCAGTCCGATTGAGCCAACCGACTTCCCGCCCAGCATCCAGGGCGCCTGCAGAATCAGATCTTTATCCAGAAGAGTAGCGGTCTGCACTTTATCCAGTTCCTGAAGCGGGATCAGATCCGGATCACGCTGGTAGAGGATCTTCATCACGTCAAATCCGTCTCCCAGCAAACCGGTGCTTTTCACATTTTTCAAATAGAATGTATCGGGATTACCCTGGGCCATATTCCCAATGGTTTCAATTAAGATCCCTGGCCAGACATGGTCGCGGTTATAGACCGTTTGATTCACCTCCCCCAATTCATAAAAATGATGGGGCTGCCGCAGGTTCTTCACCCGCTTCTTCAGATCACTATAATTCAGGCAAACTTCTGCCGGAATCGATTCATTCTGAATAAGATCTTCATTGAATTTCTGAGAGTGATTTATTTTGTCCTCTTTCTCAAAAATATTTTTCTGGATCTGTTCTTCCAGCTGATAAAAATCGATCAGTCTTCCCTCTTCACCCACGGTCTTCTTGAGGTCTTTGAATCCTGCTGCTCCCAGCACTTCCAGGATCTGAATTTTACGTGATTCCATCTGATTATGAAGCCGTTTAACGGCCCATTCCAGATCCAGTGACATTAATTTTTCAGTAGTGGTTTTCTGTTCGATGATGGCACGATAGGCGTAAGGATCCAATGCCAGCAAGGCCGCAAAATCGATCAAAGTGGCTTCGGCACCCCGTTGTACAGTTTTCTGGCTGTC
>MESS01000043.1:20373-20690 GCA_001771055.1 Caldithrix sp. RBG_13_44_9 | reverse complement strand
GAGAAACAAATGAATATCCAACATATTCTGGTCCCTCTCGATTTCAGCGAATTCTCTGATAAAGCCCTGGATTTTGCCCTGACCATCGCGGAAAAATTTCAATCAGAAATAACCCTGTTCCATGCCGTGGTCCTCTTTCAGGATGATGTAGGAGAGGAACAGCGCCTGCAGGAATACGAAGAGTGGATAAAACGCCGGGAACAAAATATCCACCACCAGATGAACAATAGTCAGCAGAAAGCAGAAAGCCGTGGACTTACTGTAAACTCTGTGATCAGACGCGGGGTTAATGCCGCCGATGTTATTCTGGAATATCT
>MESS01000043.1:15723-20363 GCA_001771055.1 Caldithrix sp. RBG_13_44_9 | reverse complement strand
CCTTATGATCTGGTAATCATGGGTACGCATGGTCGCACCGGCCTGAAACACCTGCTGCTGGGCAGCGTGGCCGAGAAAGTGGTCCGACTCTCTCCCATCCCGGTGATGACTATCCATCGCTCCCTGCAAAAATTCCAGATTTCCAAAATATTAACTCCCATCGATTTTTCAATTTATTCTAAAAATGCGGCTGATGATGCCATCGCTCTAGCCTCCTATCTCGGGTCCTCCATTGAATTCATCCACGTCATTGAACATGATATTCATCCCTCTTTCTATGTTGCTGGAATTGACTCTATCTTCCAGATTGACAAAGGACTGAAAAACCGGGTGATCATCAATCTTAAAGAATTTTTATCCGACCAACTTCCTCCGGATCTCCAGGCTGAATATGTGGTCCGGGAAGGCAAAGCTTACAGAGAAATTGTCGATTACGCTAAAGCAACAAACTCCGATTTGATTGTCATTGCCACTCACGGATTGACCGGTCTGGATTACATCTTATTGGGAAGCACTGCCGAAAAGGTGGTCCGCTCAGCCAACTGCCCGGTCCTTACCGTGAAGCGGAAGGTCTGAGAAGGGAAAAAACGGTATAGAGGTATAAAGGTATAGTGGTATATGGTATATGGTATATGGTTTTGTATTTTGTATCTTGTATCTTGTATCTTGTAATCTTGTATCTTGTCCTCTTGCCAACTGCCAACTGTGTTTATCTTGTATTTTTTACTTTGTACTTTGTATTTTGTAATTTGTATTACTTCACTTCCACAGGGTTCTCAGCCGCGCAATTTCCTGTCCGTTTTTCTCAAGAAATAATTTGTGTATATAACTGAGTGATTCGGTCCCCTGAATTTGTTGCAATTTGCAGATCACCTGGTCACCTAAGAACACTTCTTTCCGGTAGCTCACTTCTACCTCCATCGGATAATGCCGGAATAAAACAGGCTCTGGCAGAGATTCCAACGCCCAGGCAATATAGCTCACAGGATTCACATGCCGGTTAAGATCCAGATCAGAAAACCGCACCGCAAATTTACACTGATTTTCACTATTATCAATCTCCGGTAAAGCCGGAAAATCATCCGCTAACGCCCTTTTCTTTAAGGAGACATCGGAGGTAAAGAGTTGATCCAATTTAAGGGGCTGGCGTTTTTCCAGGTCAATCACCATCCAGGAACTGGTTCCTACTGCAGTAGTTTCTCCTGTTTGATTAAAGAATTGAAAATCCCGCAGGGCATATTTCCCAACTCTCCCGGAAGGCCAGGTGCGTCCGGTTAACGTTTCACCCCATCGGAGCGGTTTGTTAATTTTCAAGTGCAACCGGGACAAAACCCAGGTCATTTTCTGCTGCATCAATTTCTGAACGGAAAATCCCAATCGGTCAGCATGGGTCGAAGCCAATTCCTGCATAAAATTAAAAAGAGCCAGCGGATGCAGCTGTCCTTTAAAATCGCACTCATAGGTGCGGATATCAAATTTTCTCTGAAAATATTTTCGCTTCATCGGTCTTCCAATTATAGAATCATTTTGTTTAAAATCACTCTTTTAAAATACTGCTAAAAATTGATTTAGAGCAATATTTCCTTTTTATGAACCTCGCTAAATTAAAATTGCATCACAAACAAATCCCCCTGACTCCCTTTAAGATGTATAGACCGGAGACATAGGTAACAGGTGTTCGAAGGCATAAGTATATGTTTTGACATTTCATAACCCACCCCGTCGCCCCTCCCTTCTATATAAGGGAGGGGCTTGCAAAACGTTCACTAGCACCGAATTTTAATTGGGGTGGGTCAAGAAAAGAAGGCTGTAATGACAATGTTTTCATGTGAACCTATTTCGAAAATGATGCTAAAAAAGTGTAACCCATGTCCCCGAACTATACATAAAAAAAGGGGGAATTCAATCCTAAAAAATCACTTAGTTTAATCCTAAGCAAAATCGATTGACCTCTCAAAATCAAAGCAAAATTTAAATTATTTTTGCAGATATCAACCCTCCCAAAAATGATGAACTAGAGAGAGTAAAATTCTATCTTCAGCAAAGTTAAAATTAATTTATGGGATTGGCACTATAAAATTTTGATTAAAATGACCGGATAGATGTTTGGAAAATCTCTGATTCTGATTTCGGTTTGATTTAATTTTTGATATGAAGTATTTCCTGAACTTTTTCGATAATTTCTTTTACCTGAAATGGTTTGCGCAAAAAACCGACTGCCCCATTCTCCAAGATATCCAGCAGATCTTCCCGCTGGGAATAACCGCTGATGATAAATATTTTTTGCTTTGGATTGATCTTACGAATCTCATTAAATGCTGCCCGTCCATCCATTATCGGCATTACCATATCCATGATGATGAGGTCAATATCTTTCTTATGCCGCTGATAGATATCTACACCCGCGCGACCATCACCGGCAGTAAATACCTTTAGTCCGGACATTTCCATGATCTCTTTCATCATACTGCGGATATTATATTCATCATCCACCACCAAAACCGTGGCCTGTTTGGCATGAGATTTTTTCTCCTCCTTTACCAACTCGACGGTGCGTGTTCCCATTTCTCTTTCCTCTCTGAAAGGCCAATATAAATATACGGCGGTATACTGGTCAACTTTACTGTCCAAAAAAATGTAGCCTTTCATATCTTTAATTAAATTATAAGCAATAAATAATTCCAGTCCCACTCCTTCATTTTTGATACGGGTAGAATAGAATGGTTTTAAAACCTGGGTTAAACTTTTTTCCGGGATGCCAATACCATTATCCCACACACAAATTTCAATATATTTTCCCTTTTTCAAATAAAATGGTTTGCCAGCTACTAATCCGTCACTTTTCTGTTCTGTGATCCGGGAACAGAATTTAATCAGGGCATTATCTCTCCCCTGCAAGGCAATGATGCTGTTGCTGATCAATATATCCAGTAATCGGCGGAGACGCAGAGGATAAATGCGAGTATTCTTGATCACCGGATCCAATTCGACCTGAATTTGAACCTGATCCGGAAGTTCCTTTTTAATTGCTGCAGCATAAGAGGTGATGAATTTATTCAAATTACCAATCTCATAATTCTCCAGATCCTCCACATCGTAATTCAAAAATTTCTGAATCAGATTAGCGGAACGCTGGGCAGCATTCTGCATGGTTTCCAGATGAACATACTGGGGATGTTTTGCCGGAATAATCCGTTTGAGCATATTAATATTCGGAAGGAGAACTGTTAACAGATTATTGAATTGGTTTACTAAAATCCGTGAGAATTGATCAATTTCATCCAAAACTTCATTGCGGTGTTCCATCACTTCCCGGAAATGATTTCCGGTGACCTCTCCGGCCATTACCAGGAAGAGCGAGCTGCTTCCCTCATTTTTAAGCGGACTGACGATAAACTCCATTACCGCAAAATGTCCATTGGAAATTTTCAAAGGACAGCGGAATACCTGAAATGGTTGATCTTTATTTTCAGTGATAAATTTGCGAAAGGCCGTCCGATGTGCTGGAGAAATCATTTCAAAAAAATCTTCTCCAATAATGGATTCCCCATCGATCTCGATATTTTTCAAAGCCGCTGCATTGGCGTGCATCATTACGAATCTTGAATCTAAGGTGAATAGAAAGAGGGGACCGTTTTCAAAAAATTCCGGATATTTCACTTCCTCCAGAACCTTGGACAAACGGGTTTGCTGAATCAATTTTGACTTTAACCAGGCAAAATAAAAATTCTGATAGATAACCAGGGAAATTAAAGTAATCAGCAAATTGATAGTGGTGAGATCAGTTATCTCAAACAGTTGTTTTTGCCGGATCAAAAATCCCATCCCGAACAAATGTCCCCGCGCCTTCAACGGGAATATGATCACTGATTTCGTCTGCAATATGGACCATTTTATTTCCGGATGTCCAAAGGAAGAGAGATCAGTAATCAGCTGAGATGATTCGTTCTCAGCGAATATTTGTTTCAATCCTTCCCATTGCGAAGCATCTGCAAATTTACGGAAAAGCTCGGCCTGTTCCCGCTGCTGAGTGATGATTTCATAAGTTTGATCTTCTTCTTTCAATTTATAAATCATAAATCCTGAATCGAAAGCGGTCTTCTCCTGGAGAAAATGGAAGATATTATCTACGGTTCGATCAGTGCTTTTTGACTGGCTCAGCTTCTTCTGGAAATCAATAACTTCAGAAAGGAGATTGGTGTTCTGAATAAAAGAATCAAATTGATAATTGATGTTTTTCAAACCCTCCCGGACATATTGATCTAAATTTTGAAGTTCTGAAGAAATTTTACCCAAATCAGCCAGCACGGTGGCCGCATTCTCCATTTTTTTCAGCGCTGAAAGGATCGATTCAAAACTATTCATAATCTGATTTTGCGATTTCATGCCTGATTCGCTTCAAATAATTTTATAAAATAATGTTGTCCACTCATTTCCTTATCAACCGACTGCAACAATCGTCCGAATTCTTTCTCAGATATGGAGAGATAATCCTTAAAGCTTGGCTCAATCGTGACCAGGTCTGAATAACGAGACAGATTACGCTCATGTAGATGGGCTACCAGATTTCCCAGATAGATCAGCCGGATCAAAAAATCTATCTTTTCACCTGATTTATACTCTTCCGGCCGGTGATGATA
>MESS01000043.1:12487-15693 GCA_001771055.1 Caldithrix sp. RBG_13_44_9 | reverse complement strand
TTCCCATTCATCCAGTAACCGTCCGCCAATATCCGAATGATCCACACCCAAATACTTTTTTTCCAGGTCCAGCAGCCGGGTATTTTCCTGCAGGCTTTTTTCAATCAACAGTGAATATTCCTGGTCAAATGAAGATAGAATGATCACTTTCCCCACATCATGCAACAGACCGCTAAAATATAACAATTCTTTATTCTCGGAGTCATATTTTTCAGCAATAACCTTCAGAATCAAAGCTACCTGCAGGGAATGTTTCCACAGATAATTGACATTAGCTGAATTTCCCGACTGAAATCCCTGGAATATACTATTCAATGATAATGCCAGAGAAATTTCTTTTACAATATTAAAACCCAGAACGACCATTGCCCGGTCAAGTGATGGAATCATTCTGGGAAAATTATATAAACTGGAATTCGCAATTTTTAATATCTGAGCTGAGAGGATCTGATCACTGGAGATCAACCGTATAAACTGAGATATATCTACCTCTGGCCGGGAACAGATATTGAGCACTTCCCTGGCCACCGCCTGATGGGCGGGAATGCTTTTAATCACCGGCAATACTTCAGTGGTTCTCTGATCCATAAAACTCATATTGTCTCTCTACATCCCTGTTTATTCATTTTCTATTATAATATCGAATGAATTTTATCAAACTTTATGCACATTCCGACAATTAACACCGTTGTCATCTGATTAAAAATTCTGTAATTATCAATTGAAAGATTGGCTCGTAATTTTAGCTGATTTCATGATAATTCATAAAATTATTCCCTATACTTCTCATTCCTACCTCTCTAGGCTCCTCTTTGTGCCAGGCAGGGCAGGTGAATACGGATTTAGTCGGTACTTAAGGTTAGCCTGGGTTACAAAGGTATCAGCTGTATTAAACCTTCGCAACCTCAATTGATAAAACCGTTTTTCTACCTTGTTACCTAATTTCAACCAGTCTCAATTTTTATCTGTTAATCAGGTAGTAAAGTTTTGGTAGAAATTGAAGGTCAGCTTGGGTTACTAAGGTTTCGGTTTTTTTGAACCTTAGTACTCTAGCACGTAAATTCGCTGACATATTTTAAAGTACCGGCAGCCATTTGCTTCTGGTATACAATAATAATACGTCATTATAATCAAGAATTGATGTACTTAGTAACACCGACCGAAACCTCTATAACCCTTTGAACCTTATTATTTTATCACCAATCGTAGACAGGCTCTACAAGATCATCAGTTGAACTATGTGGGGCTGTGCAACAAAACATCGTAGATGTTTCATTATTGTAGAAAAAAATATTCCCCTCATGAATCACGATCCTCGTAGAGGATCAATAATTCATTGGTGTCCATCAATCCAAATTGTATTATGAATCCCTGCCTGCAGCCTGTCCGGTGCCAGACGGGCAGGCAGGCTCTACGAGGATTTTAAATTGTGAGGTGGTTTATTTTTCTACAATAATATGACCTCTACGAGGTCAAAATTTAAACCTTTTAGGACAGTGCACCAAAATATCGAAGATATTTTATATCTGTAGAACATCAATCGATATCCTTTTTTTTAACCTTATTAGATCCATTAACACAAATCTAGAGTTGTTCAGCAGGCAATAAGCTTATAAGATTTTTGCGGGTATTGAAGGCCAGCTTGGTTCATTAAGGTTCCACTTTTACTAAACCGTGAAGCATTTCTTCATTCTTTTGTTGACTGGATTTTGAGTCTTTGCACTTTATTTCTGAGCGTCCGCAGGGAGAAGCCAAGGCGCCGGGCGGCATGGGTCTTATTTCCTTTCGACTCTTGCAATGCCCGCCGGATGATTTCCCGCTCACACAGCAAAATTTGGTCCTTATAATTGGTTTTATCCTGATCGGAGAAAAACTGAGGGAAGTACGGCCGGTCTTTTACCTCGGTAGCGATCTGGGATTGGAGATAACCGGGCAGATCCGAGAGCTCTATTTTATCAGTATCGGTCATGACAATTGCATTTTCAATGGTATTTTCCAATTCCCGGATGTTCCCCGGCCAGTGATATTCTAACAATAACTCCATTCCTTCCTGGGTAATTCCATTAATCTGCTTACTATTTTTTTGCGCATATTTTTGGATAAAAAAGTCTGTCAGCGGCCCGATATCTTCCGGACGCTCCCGCAGGTTAGGAATGAAAATGGGAATTACATTGAGACGGTAATACAGATCTTCCCGAAAAAGTCTCTTTTCCATGGCTTGTTCCAGATTTTTATTGGTAGCTGCAATCAACCGGACATCCACCTCAATATTTTCAATCCCCCCCACCCTGGTAAAGGTACGATCCTGCAGAACCCGTAATAATTTCGCCTGAACTCCCAGCGGTAATTCACCTATCTCATCTAAAAAAAGGGAACCTTTATGAGCCAATTCAAACTTACCTTTTTTAGATTTATAGGCACCGGTGAAAGCTCCTTTCTCATGCCCAAACAATTCACTCTCCAATAAAGTCTCTGGAATAGAGGCACAATTGATTTCAATCAGTGATTTACCCTTACGCGAACTCTGGAAATGGATCGCCCGTGCGATCAGTTCCTTGCCGGTTCCACTCTCCCCTCTCAATAACACGGTGGCATCGGTATTGGCTACTTTTAACACCTTCTTGAAAATTTCCTGCATCTTACCGCTCACGCCAATGATATTGTCAAAGCGGTAAGTTTCCTGAATTTTATCCTTCAGATCAATATTTTCATATATTAACTGCTGTTCTTTGATGGCCCGCTTAATGACAATCAATAATTCATCCAGATCTATCGGTTTGGTCAGGTAATCATAAATCCCTAATTTCATTGACTCCACGGCATTTTTTACAGAGCCGAAAGCAGTCATCATCACAATTTTGATATCGGGATTCTGTTCCAGGAAAATTCGGGAGAGCTCTAGTCCATCAGTATCAGGCAGAAGATAATCCATCAGCACCACATTAATATTTCCTTTCCGCGCTTCTTCGGTAGCGATACGGCCGTTTTTTGCTTTCACTACCTGAAAATTTTCATGCTCCAGAATTTCTGCCAGACCTTCCAGAGTATTTAAATCGTCCTCGACAATTAGAATCTTCTCATTCATAATCAACTACTTACTCCAATTTTTTTTAAAATATTTTATTCACTGCTAGTGTTCTTTTGTCTTTCGTCTCCGTCAGTTGACGGACGGATTTTGTCCTCTAGTATCTTGTATCTTGTTATCT
>MESS01000043.1:11638-12476 GCA_001771055.1 Caldithrix sp. RBG_13_44_9 | reverse complement strand
CTTCTTGCCAACTGCCAACTGCAAATTGCCAACTTCTTTGTATTTTGTATTTTTTACTGTTTATTTTTTATTCATGAATTCATTTTCCACAGGCAGTTCCACTATGACGGTAGTCCCCTGCCCTTCTACGCTTTCAATCTTAATTTCGCCCTTATGGGCATCTATAATCTGTTTAGCAATGGCCAGTCCCAAACCCGTACCGGTTTTTTTGGTAGTATAATATAATTCAAAAATCTCGCCTAACTTCTGGGTCGGAATTCCGATCCCGGAATCGATCACTCTCACCTGCAGTCTGGAGCCCGGATGTTTATTCTTCTTATGAAGCTTCAATCTGGCCGTCTGGATCATCACCGAACCTCCATCCGGCATGGCTTCAAAGGCATTTAATAATATATTATGGAACACCTGCTTCAATTGATTGTGATCAAACAATCCCGACAGCGGTTCAGGATTATAATGCCGGGTAACCCCAATTCCCATTCCTTTAGCCTGTGCTTCCAATGTAATCACTACCTCCTCTACAATTTGATGAATATCAGAGCGGATCAGGGTGAGTTCCGGCGGGCGGGTGATGGCTAAAAAATTGGAAACCATACTGTTCATCCGGTCGATTTCTGAGCTGATGATGTTCATATACTTCATTTTTTTATCCGGAGGAGAGTCTGCCTGAGTAATAAAGCGGCGTAAGATCTGCATGTTGATGTTCATGGCATTCAGGGGATTGCGGATCTCATGACTCACCAGTGAGGCAAAACGGCTGATGGCGGCCAATCGTTCCATTCGCCGCAACTGCCGTTGATTCTTTTCCAGAGATTCAGCCATTTTGTTGAACTCAACT
>MESS01000043.1:8856-11616 GCA_001771055.1 Caldithrix sp. RBG_13_44_9 | reverse complement strand
GCCGCTCCACCTTGATCCGGTGCTTGAGATTCCCATCGGCATATTGCCTGACACCCTTCACTAGAGTTTCAATGGGTTTAGCGATCCGCCTAATGGTTCCAACGGCCAAAGCCACTGCCAGGATCGAAGTGATGGAAACAAAAATTGTGACCTGGTTACGCATTTTCCGCACCAGCTCAAACGCTTCATCCTTGGACTGTTGTACAACGATCCCCCAGTTTAAATTATAAATGGGAATAAATGCGGCAATCATTTCCTGACCATCCTCGACATAAGCAGAGATGCCTTCCTCTCCCTTCATCACCTGCGGATAAAATTGGTAATTGGCATAGGACAATTCCTTTTTCAAAACTTTCTGTTTATCAGGATGGGCAATCAACAAACCATCCGAGCTGATCAGGAAGGCAAAACCGGTCTTTCCCACTTTGATACTGTCTACAATAGCCCAAATATTTTTAAGATCGATCTCGCCGACCAGTACCCCTTCCACTGTGTTGTACTTAATGACCGGCAAAGCAATAGACATCGCCGGATAACGGGATGGGGTAAAATAGAGGGGAGAATAAAAACGGTTTCCAGCCATGGCAGTCGTAAAGAAGGCCTCCTTGCTATAGTCCTTTAACTCTTCCCCAAAACTGGTGGTGACCACTGCCAGTCCGGTCTGATCCAGAATAAAAATTTTCTGGAATAATGGATTGCTGATCTTGATTTTATTGATCACCCGGCTCTGGGTGAATCGCTCCATCTCGATGATATCACGGGTCTGGGAGATGGTGTTCAAGATGGTGACCGGTTCTTCCAGGAACAAGGAGATTTCGTTGCTGGAGCCCCGGGCAATTTCCAAATTGCGCTGAAAAATATAATTGCTGACCGTGTTCTCGGTAAGTCTGATCAGGATGATACTGACGATTAAAATCGGCAGGACTCCCAGACCGACAAAAATCAAAACCATCCGGCGTTGAATCTTCCGTTCCAGATAACGCTGGATCACTCGCAAAAACAGCTTCCAATAGGTAGCAACTCTTATCTTTTTCATACATCAATACAGCGGGTATTTTTGCAAGTTTTTAGGTACAAACCAGTTTTCTAATGGCATCAACCGGTAATAGTAGACTTTTTCATCGTTGCTGTAAGAAACTCTGACATTCTGGAAACGGTTGTTCAGGGCATAGATAATTTTATCATCGAAATAGAGAAACAGCGCCGGAGCTTCCTGATGGAGGATAATCTGAAACCGCTGAATTAAGACCTTGCGAGCATTCGGGTCGACTGCGGCTTGAGAAAAAAGCCTTTCGATGATTGGATTTGAATAATTAACAGCGAAATTTTCTTTCCGCAAAATGCGATAATAAAAATCTTTCAGAACCGTAAAGAGATCATTCTCAAAGTAGGTATAACTCTTTAAAACTGCGGTGAATCTGTTCTCCTCGATGAGACGGTCTTTCTCAAAAAAATTGACCGGAATCGGCAATACGTTAATTCCTAATTCGGCCAACTGGATCTTGATGGTCCGGGCAATACTCTCTTCTAAATGGGAACTGCCTTCAAAAAGTAATTCAAATTGTAAATTCGTGCCGTTTTTCTCCAGAACGCCACCTGGACTATTAATTTGCCAGCCTTCCAGCTGGAGATTCCTTAAAGCACTGCTGGGTGCATAATTTTCACGGATTAACTCCCGGTAAAACTGGGGATGAGTATAATCCACTACCGAATATGCCAGATGAGTATTGACGGCGGCGATATCTTTAATAATTTCGCTTTGATTAATACTGGAACGAACCGCCAGGCGGACCTTGGTCCGATTAAAAGGTTCACGGGTGGTATTAAATAAAATGAAATAAACGGTTTTCTCGGGTCGCGGTGTCGAAAATATTTTTATTTTATCCTGTAAAATTTGATGCAACCGCTGGGCAGTGTTATTTTCTTTAAGTTCAATTAAATCAACTTTTTCCTGAATGAATTCGTCAACCATTTCCTGTTCATTTTCATAAAATCTATAAACGATTTTATTCAAAAAAGGCCTTCCAAAAGCATAACTGAGATGAGAATTTAGAACAATGCTTTGGAGATTATAGCTCTCGATCAGAAAAGGACCGTATCCCAACGGATGGCGAATTCTAAAATAGTCATACCCGATCTGAGTGAGATTCTCGTAGTAGTCTTGCGAGAGGATAGGGATGTCGGACAATTTCTGATCAAAAAATTCATCCTTTTGTTTGAGAGTAAAGACTATTTCCAGGTCGCCAATTATTTTTACGCTCTCGATATTGGAAAAATCGATGGGATGGTTCAGCATATAACCACCCAGTTGGTTCAACAGATCGAACGTGAATTTGACATCATAATTCCGAAGCGGTATTCCATTTTGAAAATTAATATTCCGTTTGAGAATAAAATGCCATTTTACTCCCTGTTCCCTGGGATTGGAAAAAGCAGGCCGTTCTTCAATTAACAGTGGCGGCTGTCCGAAACGGTCTTCCAGCTGTCGAATGCCACTCCCGAATACCAGCCGTATCAGTTGTTTTTCGATCAATGAATTTACTTGATAGGGATTCAGATATGGCGGAGGCAGGTCCACCACCCCGATAACCAGTTGATCACCAAACGATCCCGATGGTTGGGAAATAATCTGTTGAACCACGGATAGGCCGCACAGAAAAATCAGAAGAAATATATGAAAATTTTTCAATTCAGGCTCGAATATAAGTTCATAGAAATCAAATTATAACAAATGTAAAGCGTAAAATCAAACGTATTCAA
>MESS01000043.1:8614-8736 GCA_001771055.1 Caldithrix sp. RBG_13_44_9 | reverse complement strand
TTTGGAGAGTTTTCAATTATCAACTCCTCCGAAAAGCTACTGATCAATCCCCTGAGCTCAGATATAAAATGGCGGGTTAAAATTAAAGAAAGCAAAGCTGGCGATGAAAAATATCATCTCAT
>MESS01000043.1:3598-8607 GCA_001771055.1 Caldithrix sp. RBG_13_44_9 | reverse complement strand
GAGTCATTTGATTCGCAAAGAATTGAAGAAAAACTAAAACTGGCCAAACAATTTGACTCACAGGCCAGAATTGTCACTCAAGGGGGAAATATTTTCCTCAATAACCGGAAAATAAATAATAATACCAAATTCGTGATCATTTGCGGTGAATACCAAAGCGAAATTGAGGCCAAAAAAGATTTTAAGCGATTCAAACCGGAATTTAATCCTACCATTATTAAGGACTCCATCAAACCGTCCAAGGGGACCATTGAATTCTTCGATGCCGAATATGAAAATTCCGGGGAGGTCAAAAATTATTTTAAGATTGTTCCCACTAAGGTGTCCACTAAAACCAAATTGTATAATATTCGCAGCTATGACAGTGTCCTGCAAAAAGAACACTATGAGGACCGGGTATATAATGGATCTTTAGAATTCCGGCTTGATAACCAGGGGAAATTAATGGTGATCAGTGAAATTCCGCTGGAATCTTATCTGAAACGGGTGGTGTACTCTGAGATTGGAACAGATTTGCCGGTGGAATTCAGTAAAAGTCTGGCTATTGTCTGCCGCAGTGAAGTCCTGGCCCGGGTTCAGCATAAACATTTAGGTGATCCGTTTGATATGTGTGACTGGGGGCATTGCCTGAGATATTATGGTACGGATTTTGAGGATAAAAATATCGAAGTGGCGGTGGAGGGGACACGCGGGCAGGTTATTTATAACAACCAGAACATCTGTGATGCCTATTTTAATCTGATCTGCGGTGGACATACCGAAGATGCTTCCGGGGTCTGGGAAATAGATGAACTGACCCAATTCCATGGTAAATATGACTGGAAAAAAGCTTCCAAAGCATATTCTGCTCTGAATGAGGAAGGGGCGGTCAGGAAATGGATCCTTTCCAGACCGGATGCCTGGTGTAATCTGAAGGGAACGAATATTCCGAAATCCCTGGAAAAGTACAAAAAGTATTTCCGTTGGGAGATCGATTATTCCCGGAAAGAACTGGAAAATATGATCTACCGCAAAACCGGTGAGGATATTGGGATCTTGTTCGATATTATTCCACTCCGCCGGGGACGATCAGGCCGGCTCAAGGAAATTGAACTGATCGGCAGTCTGAAAAATTATCGGATCAAGGGAGAACTTAATATTCGTGAAACGCTGGCACAGGAATATCTTGAAAGTTCCTGCTTTATTGTCGAAAAAGAATTGGACCAAATCGGGACCCCCATCTCATTTACCCTGGTTGGCGCCGGTCAAGGTCACGGGGTAGGTATGTGCAAAACCGGGGCAGCTATTATGGCCCAAGAGGGTTATAACTGGCAGAAAATTTTGCAGCATTATTTTGAGAAGTGCAATATCCGTTCTATTTACGAAAAGAAAAAATAAAATTAATTTATGTCTAGAAGGGTATCATGAACGAAGTGATTCACGCTCGCATCGAAGAGACTGAGGAAATTTTAAAAAACCTCCGGGAGTATCTTTGATCTGGAAAAAAAAGAAAAAGAAATTATCGCCTTAGAACAGCAAACGCATGATCCCACACTCTGGAATAATCCCGAGAGAGCCCAAACTCTGCTCAAGAAACTGAGTAATGAACGAGACCTGGTGAAGGAGTGGAACAACTATAAAAAAGAGGTGGAAGATTTATTAGCTCTTATTGAATTGAGTGATGAAGAAGGTTCAGGAGATATCCTGAAGGAACTGGAGCGGGAGAGCGAAAAGTTACTGCAGAAAGTCAAATCCCTGGAACTCCGGGGAATCATGACTGCCGAAGAAGACCAGAAAAATGCCATTCTGACCATTCATCCGGGCGCGGGGGGAACAGAATCGCAGGATTGGGCAGAAATGCTGATGCGAATGTATCTGCGCTGGGCCGACAAAAACAGCTATAAATCAGAAATATTGGATCTGCTCCCGGGAGAAGAAGCCGGGATCAAAAGTGTGACCATCGAAATCACCGGTTCTTTTGCCTTTGGTTACCTTAAGGCGGAAAGCGGGGTACACCGGCTGGTGCGGATTTCTCCGTTCGATAGCAGCGGACGGCGTCATACTTCATTTGCCTCAGTGTTTGTGGTACCGGAAGTGGATGAAGAGATTTCCATCGATATCAATCCAAACGATTTACGGATAGATACCTACCGTTCCAGTGGAGCCGGCGGGCAGCATGTCAACCGGACGGACTCAGCGGTGCGGATTACCCATCTTCTCACCAACATCGTGGTTACCTGTCAAAGCGAGAGGTCTCAGCACAAAAATAAAGCCAATGCCATGAAGATCTTAAAATCCCGTTTATACCAGCGGCGGCTGGAAGAGGAACGGGAGAAGAAACAGAAATTAGCAGAATCGAAAACCGGCATCAGCTGGGGCAACCAGATCCGCTCCTATGTCTTTCATCCCTATAACATGGTAAAAGACCACCGCACCGACCATGAAACATCTGATACTCAAAGGATTATGGATGGAGAGATCGATGAATTTATTTATGCCTTTCTTCTGAACAGGTCTGCCGCCAGCTAATACCTGGTGTTCTCTTCCATATAGACAAAACCTTCTTTGCTGATTTTATCTGCCAGAAATACTGGCAGATTTTCAGATCCCAATTGAGATCTACCATCTATATCGAGAATGATTTTCTGGTAAAAGTATTGCTCTAATAGCAATTGGAGGGTAAAAGTTCGGGTAAAAAATTTGGCAGGCTGAAATTAATCAGACTCTACTGAATATACTGTAATTCCATAGTGATAGGGATCATCGGGGGGATCGGCGTTCCAATCATTAAAACTGTGGGAATCATCAGTATTATAGAACAGAATATATTTACCGGCTGGAAGGTGAACAATCTGGTCAATTTTACGGTTTTTCTTTGCCCCACCAGCCCAACGAGTTTTTTCGTAAATCATTTCCCATTCCTTATTTCCTCTATCTGCACTCTCAATCCAACCATAGTCATACATCTCATCCCAGTCTCCCTCACCAATGGCGTATACCCGGATTTCCGTATCCCGTTTGAGTTCAAATCGTTCCTGATAGATTCGTCCTTCACTTACCCGGATGATCTGGGCAATGATATTTTCCGCCAGGGCATCTTCCTGCAATTTTTGGATATTATCTTTATTGAATTTAGGATCAGCCGGATAAATGGTGATACCCCAATTAACCGGATTATAAGGTGGTGCTTGATTCCAGTTATCAAAGCTATGCGAATCATCGGTAACAAAATAAACCATATAAGACCCGGCCGCCAGGGTAATGACTTCATCGACCAGACGGTTTTTGTCAGCTCCGCCGGCGGAACGAGTTCTGTTATAAGTCATCTCCCAGATCTTTTCGTTGGTCTCCAGATCCACTATCCAGCCATAATCAAACATCTCCCCTTTGCGTCCTTCACCAATCGCATAAATCCGGATCTGCATGGGAGCGGATAATTTAAATCCCTCCTGTAAAAATTCATCATCGCCTAAACGAATCATTTCGACAATGGGTTGAACCTTCTGTTTTAATAACGGCTCGATACTTTTAGGATCAAATTTCCCGGCAATTCCGGTAAGGGTGATTCCATAAAACAATGCATCGTAGGGTGGATTGGCATTCCAGGCATCAGGTGAATGAGAATCATCCATTACGAAATATACCCAATAACTTCCCGGTGGAAGGGTAATATTTTCCCGCCACAGGCTATTCTTCTGTGCACCTCCAGCGTATTCGGCTTTTTCCGGCATAGTTTCCCAGATTTTTTCGGAAGTGGAGGCATTGACGATCCAACCATAATCAAATGTTTCACCCCGGTAGGATTCACCTAATGCATAGACCGAAAAAGTACCGGTTTTTGTGAGGTTAAATCCTTCCTGACGGAATTCAGAATCATGCAAATCGGTTAAGGCAACCGCGGCTTGATTTCTCAGCGCTTTATGGAATTTTAATATGGTTTCCCGGTCGATAACTTCATCCACATTCTGAATTCTGATATACCAGTCTTCCCGGTTTTCTTCATACCATTCTTTATTCTTGAATAATTTGTTGAACAATTTGCCGAAACTGAAAAATCCATCATCAAAAAAAGTATAATCCGGAATACGTGCCGAATAATAAACCTCGTATTCCCCGGCAGGTATTTTTATTTTATCATCAAACACTCTAATAAAGGAAGATTTTTTATCACTCCGGGTGTTGTTCAGACTCATCCTCCACACCAGCTCTCGACTCTTGGCATTTAATATCCAGGCAAAGGCAAACATATTATTCGGATCAGCCATGAAGGAACGATATTCCTCATTTTCCACTTTTTCTCCGCCGCCTACTGCTTTAATAGATACTGCTTTTTCTGAACGCAGGGTAAAGCCTGTTAACTGAAGTTCGTCTATGGGAATATTGGTTATTTCAAGTTCCCTCGTCCCCTGGGCGAACAAGAGTAGGCTCAGAATATGTATTAGAAATAACAGGACGATTACTCTCATAACTTTTTCCCAAAACATTCAGATTTTTTTATAGCTGATTCCTAAGTGTCGTTAAAGAAATATTATTATTTAAATTCCAAAAAACCCATTGATATTTATAACAGATTACAATTTTACCCATTTTAATTTAGGCCATATTTAATCTAAATCATATTATTTCTTTAAAATCGCCCATTGTAAAACTAGTTTCAGTTACGATAGCTACCTTCAATTGTTGCATCACCATAATAATTACTCGACTACGACTTTATTCTAGCTGACACTAATTTCTCCGGTATTATTTTGAAAAGGAAAAACAATATTTTTCAGATTTAAAAAATGGAAGACCTGTAACATGACTAATATACAGGAATTAATAACCCCACAAAATAATTGAGCCCCGACGGGGCGGGGCTCAAAACCTGAGGACGAACTGAGTCTCAGGATATTTTGACATCGATGGCCTTTGGTCTGTCCTCTTCAACCTTTGGAAGGCGGATAGTCAAAATACCATCTTTGAAGTCAGCTGAGATCTTATTCAGCTGAATGGCAGTGGACAGCTGGAAGGAACGGCAGAACTTGCCA
>MESS01000043.1:985-3336 GCA_001771055.1 Caldithrix sp. RBG_13_44_9 | reverse complement strand
ATGACAATGGTTTTTACTTTTTGACAGAGCAGGTATGAAGATCAGACAGGGAAGGAGGTCGGGTCTGCCAATTTTTCAATCGGCCAGATAGCTCTCGATCAATTCTCGCATCATACTGGCATTCTGGATGGCTTTCCCCTGCGGATGATTATTAAAAAAAATGTAGGTCTTATATGTTTTTTTCAGGATCCGCGATAAACCGATCAACCACTCATTCAATTCCGGTTTCGAATAAAGATAATCATACCGGGTTTGATTGGTCCCTTCCCACCAGTCCTGGCTGTTGCGGCCATGAAATCTAACATAACCCAGCCGGCCGGTGACAATTTCCTGTGGCTTGAGTAACCCTTTAAGCTGCGGTTCATCCACATTCACGTACAGCATTTGATTTTCCTGGAGGAACTGGTACGTCTCCGGCTGATCCCAGGTCAGGTTGCGGAATTCCACAAACAGGGGTAATGTTTCCACTTTATCACTGATACTTTTAAGGTAATCACGACTTTCGCCGCTGTTTTTGAAGGAATAAGGAAACTGAGCCAGAAATCCGGCAAATTTGCCAGCTTCGCGCATAGGTTTTACCGCTTCCAATAATTTAGTCAAAGCAGTATCATCTTTCTGGCGCTCATGGGTGGTGGTTTGATGGACTTTAACAACGAATTCAAAATCAGATGGGGCTTTTAGACCCATTTGATGAAAGACCGCCGGATGGGGAATAGCATAATAACTGGAATTAATTTCCACGGCCTTGAAGTGCTGAACGTAAAAATCCAGCATCTTACCCTTGGGTAGATTTTCCGGATAAAAAACACCTCTCCAGTCCTCATAGCTATAACCGCAAGTACCGATGACTGCATGCATTTTAATGTCTCCCTAAATCGTAAATTCGGATGGTTGGACCCGGATTAAATTTTGAAGGTTCAAACAGCACCATTGCCGGCAATGAATCCAGCACCAGTTGGTAAAATTTTTGACGACTGATAAAGTCCATTCTCAATGGATTCTCAGGAGGGGGTGGTTCATTTTTGATGAATTTCAAATAGGTATCGCTATTTAAAATCAAGAGTTCTGCTCCGGCAGCTTTGATCTCCTCCAAACTCCGGTGGGGATGCTGATAGGCCTGCAATAAAAAAGAGTCGCTCTCGATTAAAGTAAACAAACTATCAATGGCGGGCACTTGCTCCAGCCTTTTCTGGGCAGAGATATACTGCATACTTTTTATATTTCCTTTTTCCTGTTGAATTTTTTTCCTGATATTCTGGTCAAGATATTTACTGCCCTCACCGTATGTCAGAAATCGATCCAGGTCAATCAGCTCTAAATCATAATGGTAATGATCGTAGCAGATCTTTGAACCCGACGGGTAATTCTGCAAGATCCAGGCTGAGGCCAGCTGCCGGGTGTCGGGCTGTCCGTATAGAAAATTTTTATATATCAGACGGGGGATGTTTAACAAGACTGCCAGCCACAATCCCATTATTATCCACCGTTTGAGTTTTTTCGCATCGTCCTGTTGACTCAGCCAGACCGCCAGATAAATAATGATCACCGGAAAAATTATCAGCAGGTAGTCCAATCCTTTTTTTTGCCAGCTTCCCACATAAAGGAAGGTCGGCCATACCATAGCGGCAAAAGAGATGCTCAACTTGTTCATTCTTATTAAAAGAACACCCATAAAAAGAATTATCATGATCCCGATCAGCCAATCAACTCTTAATAAATTTTGCAATTCCCACCAATAAGGAATGCCCGTTTCAAAGTTGTAGGCATAACGTGCCTGGGAAACAATCATCTTGAATCCTGCCCAAAATTTATAAAACGACAGAATCCAATAAGGAGAGCCAAGCAGAAATCCCAGCAGGAGAAAACATAAAGCCAATAATGCAGATTTGTATCGGCGGTTAAAATCTTTATCTAAAAAGAAGAACAGATATACCAGCCAGCCTGATGCTAAAAATCCGGCATTGTATTTGGTAGAGATAGTTAATCCACAAATCAGGGAGGCTATGATAATCTCCAGCCGGGTAATGCCTGTTTGAGATCCTTTCAGGATAAAATAGCAAACCAGGGTAGTGCCCAGCAGCAGAAAGGCATCTGGCACCATCCAGAAGGTGAACTCAAAAACAGTGATGCTGCTAATAAAAAGCAGGGCTATGAGAAATGAGCGGGCAGCTGACAAATAAAACCGGGAGGAATTAAAGATGATCACTGTCGCAACGATGATTACAATTCCATTGATCAGCCTTCCCAAAAAATAAAAAGGAGCAGGATTCAAGAAAAATTGCAGTGCAAAATCGGCGGGATTGGAAAACCAACCAACCAGGGAACCAACGATATAATACAGTCCATAAATC
>MESS01000043.1:0-926 GCA_001771055.1 Caldithrix sp. RBG_13_44_9 | reverse complement strand
CCGGGCCCCAAGACTCAAGGCATGTTTGACGATAAAATATTCGGTGGAATTATAGACCGCCGGCAATCCATAAGAAATGCTCCAGAACCGGATACATCCGGCAATGAATACTAAAAGCACCAGAAAGAACAGATTATTGTTTTGGGAAAACCTGGTTTTCATAAAGGGGTTCATGATTGAATAACATCATTTTTTAATTTGTTGAGTATTACCCTTTTCAGTGCCGCCACCTATTCTTCTTTCAATAGATCCCGGTAGATATCTAATAATACCTTTTCCTGCGCCTCCCAATTCCATTTTTTTCTGGCCTGCAGACAATTCTCATGCAATCGATTCCAGCAGTCCTCATCATTGAGCAGCAAGGTCACCGCCTCGCTAATATCCTTAACTGATTCGGGAGAGATCAATAAAGCGACTTCGAACTCCGCATTAAGATCTTTAAAAGTAGCAATATCAGAGGCAATGACCGGGGTACCAGCCATCACATATTCAAAAAATTTATTGGGCGCGGCAAAGGCATAATTCTGGGATCGCGGCTGAAAAAGCACCAGGCCGGCTCTGGCCTTTTGGGTTTCCTGCAGGAGACTATTCCAATTCATTTTTCCTCTGAATATTACCTGATCCTGCAGATTTTTACCAGCAGTTAATTGCTGAAGCTCAGTTTCTATTTCACCATGTCCCAGAAATTCTAATCTACCTTCGCTCACTGCCTCCATAGCCTGAATCACATTCGGTAGTGCCCGGCCGGCTTTTAAAATTCCCTGAAATACTACTTTCTTTTCCCGTTCCCGGAAAACCGGCGGTTTTTCAGCTAAAGCAATTGCTTCACAGGAAGGATAATTAAACAGAATAAAATTGCGATCAAGAAACGGGTAGGAATTTCGAAATAATTTGGCATGATAATGATTTATGGTAATGAGGGCATC
>MESS01000042.1:360-7856 GCA_001771055.1 Caldithrix sp. RBG_13_44_9 | reverse complement strand
CTTTTGGAGGCGCGCATTCAGATTTTTTATATCAGGATGGGATCAACTCCGTGGATAATCAGGGCGACTTTAACGCCAGCTCACTGACCGCTCATTTTTGTGCCGGAATTCGCTTCACCCTGTCACCATTCTTTTCCATCGTGCCGGAGACCGGATATCGCCTGGCTAATCTGCAGCAGATGGATGGGGTCTTAGAGGTTCATCAGAATTTTTTCAATGAACCCAATGGAGACATAGATGCCCGTGATGATAACTACCGGACTGAAGCGAATTATGATTTCAGCGGATTTTACATCAATCTGGGGCTCAGTTTTCACTTTGAGATCTGATCACTCGATAATGAGGATGAACCTGAAGATAAAGATCCGCTGATTTGATGAGTCTGTTCAAAGCCAAGTTTAAGTGAAGTATTATTAAGAAGTTAAATAGTGGCAGTATTTATCTGGATCCTTAAAATAAGATGATTATGCAAGTTGATGAAGAATCAGGGAAATCATGATTTTAAATTCTTCTATTTGATTTTTGTAAAATGAATCAAAATGCAGAATGTGGATATTTTGCATATTTTAGTCGAGTGGAATTTGCACAATGTGAAACTTCACAGGAATTAAACAGGTACAAAAATATAAAAACAATTGTTCTATGGCACCCATGCTTGAGAATTCACTGATTTTTAAAATTATCGTGGTTGCACTGCTCTCGATTATTGTGGTACAACTGTTGTTGCTGCTGCGCATCCGGCAGGTGCTGAAGAATATGTCCTATTACGTTGAAATTCTCTCCAAGTTCTTTTACCGTTTTGGAAACACCGGTAGTAAACCTGCTCAAAATGATACCGCCTTGCGAACCTGCCAATTCTGTAAATACCGGATGTCCTTTATTCACATGGGAGAGAAGGAAAGAAATTCCGAGGATTTTTATTACCGATGCAAGTTACGAAACGTGGATATTGCTTTAAAAGATACCTGCGAGCATTTTGAGGGTGAGAGAACTTTCTGACTTCCCTCTTCTTCTCCAAACCACTTACTATTAAATCTGATAAATATTTTTCAGATCACTCATTTTCCCCGGGCTTTAATATCCAAAATTGATTTTAATTCCAGGGAACCAGCCCAATCCGCTGGTGGTAATATCAACAGATGGGCTGTAACAAAGTAGCTGCCGGGAAGAACCTCCGGTTTTGAGTGCCTCCTCGCATTTTGTACAGCCCGTCTTTTTATTTTATCATTACTGATCAGTTATTTCCCTCTTCTATCTGTTCTTACCCTGGTTATTAAATTCATTTCGCTTGATTTGAGAAGGGATCATCCTGAAATTTTTAGTGATCTTTTTATCAATGGCAGTCCAGGATTTCATAAAAGTCTGCTATTATTTATTTGAAAAAAACCGATCATGAGATGGCATTCATCCAGAGAACTGATCGTCAGGAACAGGTATGATTAAAACCCTCAAGCCCTTCGAAGAAATGACTGATGCAGATTACGCTGCTATCGGACTCAAAGTCGGATTGGAAATTCACCAGCAATTGTTTACCAGAAAAAAATTGTTCTGCCGCTGTCCGGCCGGACGATACACTGAAATTTATGATGCGGAAATATTACGCCATATGCGCCCAACCCTTTCCGAACTGGGTGAATATGACGGCACCGCCTTGATGGAATTTAAAACTAAAAAAGAAATAATCTACCAAATCAATCATGAAACTGTCTGCACCTACGAAATGGACGATACCCCACCCTTCATGTTAGATCAGGAATCACTGGATATCGCCCTGGAAATTGCCATGCTGTTGAATTACCAGCTGGTAAGTGAATTGCATATTTCCCGCAAACAATACCTGGACGGAAGTATTCCCACCGGATTCCAGAGAACCACTATTGTGGGTGTGGAGGGATGGATTCCTTATAAAGATAGAAAGATAGGACTTATCCAGCTGGGATTGGAAGAAGATGCCTGCCGTGAAGTCTCGGATGTTGGACATTTACGGATCTACCGCACCGATCGTCTCGGTATGCCATTGATCGAAATGGTGACCCAAGCAGACATGCACACTCCTGCCGAAGTAGCTGATGTCGCCAATATTCTGCGCTGGACCGTCAGAAGCACCGGGAAGGTCCGCACCGGAATCGGAGCTGCCCGCCAGGATGTAAATGTGAGCGTTACTGGCGGCACCCGGGTGGAAATAAAAGGGGTGTCCCGCATTCCCTATCTACCCCGTCTGATTTACAACGAAGCCCGCCGGCAATATTCGCTGCTGCAGATCCGCCAGGAGCTTCATCGACGGAGAATTACCGAGAAAACCTTTCAATCCAGCTCAGCCAATGTAACCAATCTGCTCTCCAGGACTTCCTGGGAACCACTCCAGCAGGCTCTGCAGCGACAGGAGGAAATTCACTGCGTCAACCTGAAAGGATTTGCCGGAATCCTGAGTCAGTCTACCCAGACTGATAAAGTATTCTCCAAGGAGATCTCCGACCGAGTACGGGTAGTTGCCTGCCTTAGTCGACTTCCCAACATCACCACCTCCGAAAGCACTGAGGAAACCATCGACAGTTTTACCTGGCAAAAAATCCGTAAACATCTCAGTGCCGGTCCCGAGGATGCCCTGGTTCTGGTCTGGGGGAATAAAGAGGATGTCAGAACCGGCGCCAATGAAATCAGCATCAGAGCCAGGGAGGCTACTATCGGCATTCCCAGCGAAACCAGACAGGCGCTAATAGATGGAACCAACGGATTCGAAAGGATTTTACCAGGACCCGACCGGATGTATCCTGATACTGACCTGCCACCGCTGGAAATTACCGATCAGCACCTGAACCGCATCAGAGAGCTGGTTCCGGATCCATTCTGGAACCGCCTGGAAAAATACCGGGAGTGGGGTGTGCCAGAACATCTTTTAATCGCTATCGCCTCTTCGCCCAAAGCCATTTATTTTGAACAGTTGGTGAAACGCTATAAAATACCGGCAGTACAGATTGCCAGATATCTGTTCGAAAAAACGACGGCCTGGAAAAGAGCTGGCCAGCCGGTATCTAAATTTACCGAGAATATCTGGGATGAGTTTTTTGCTGCTGCTGATAAATTTTCGACCCTGTTGGAAAATGGTGATAAAATAATTACTGATTTTCTGCAGGGAGATAAAGGATCCATCCTTCCATTGCCTGAATCACATCATGAGATAAAATCAGATAAAAGAAAAACCGATCGGCTGGTAAAGGAAATCATTAAGCAAATCTGTCAGGAAAAATTGCCCGCTTTTACCACTATCGAGAAAAAACATCATTACCTGATGCGTAAGATAATGGAAACTCTGCGCGGCAGAACTCCGGGCAAACTGGTCTCCAGACTATTATGGGAGCACTTAAAGGGAGAAATAAATGAGCGATAACTACCAGGGATATCGTGAACCGGCACTGTCAGTTTTAAAAGAAAACAAGGTTTCAGTATGGAGTGCAGTGGAAATGAGCACCAAGCGGGGAACCTTTAAGGGAATTATTCTTCCCCGTTCAGAGACGGCTGACAATCACCATGTCGTAATGAAATTACATAATGGCTACAATATTGGCATCAATGTATCAGTGATCGATCAAATCATAGAGACCGGCCGGAAGGAGGCTCACTACAAAATTCCGGAAAAAGAATTTCCTGTTGATCCTAAAAAGCCCAACGTAAAACTGCTGGGTACCGGCGGCACCATTGCCAGCCGTCTGGATTATCGTACCGGTGCGGTTATCCCGGCCTTTTCTCCCGGTGAACTTTATGGCTCGGTTCCGGAACTGGCTGACATCTGCAATCTGGAAACCGAGAAACTCTATGGAGTCTTCTCCGAGAATATGGCACCGGAACAATGGGTTGGCACCGCCCAGGCCATTGGCCGGGAGATAGAAAAAGGGATTCATGGCATCGTAATCGGACACGGCACTGATACCATGCACCACACCGCTGCTATTCTTTCCTTCATGGTGCAGAAATCCCCGGTACCAATTGTAATGGTCGGTTCCCAGCGTTCCTCTGACCGGCCATCTTCCGATGCCGCCCTCAATCTGATTCATGCCGTGAAAACTGCCGCCGAAAGCGATATTGCCGAAACCATGGTCTGTATGTTCGGTCCCACCTCCGATCAGTATGGATTGCTGCATCGTGGTACTAGGGTGCGAAAGATGCATTCCAGTTATCGCTCCACTTTCCGGACCATTGGTGATATCCCGATCGCCATGGTAGACCGCCAGAAAATCACTCCCTTACGGACAGATTATATTCATCGCCGAAATGACCGGGAGGTACTGATTAACACCAACTTTGAAGAACGGGTTTCCATTGTCTACTATTATCCCAATATGCAGCCGGATATCATCGATTCACTGACTGACAACAATTACCGGGGAATTATAATCGCCGGTACTGGACTGGGACATGTCAATAAACCCCTCTACCCCTCACTTAAAAGAGCTTATGAGAAAGGAATTGCCATTTATATGACGGTGCAGACCTTATGGGGTTATGTGCAGATGTATGTATATGAAACCGGCCGGGAAATTATGGAATTGGGAGTGGTTCCCTGTGCCAATATGCTTCCCGAAGTAGCTTATGTAAAATTAGGCTGGGCACTGGGACAAAGCACAGATCTGGATAAAGTGAAGGAGATCATGCTCACGCCTATCGCTGGTGAAACCACCGAGCGCGAGCCCTACAATGGTTACCTGATCTACCAGGGAGGCATCCCAGAGGTGGAGGAATTTTTACGGGTGATAAAACGGTAATCATTTCTCTCTGGTAGTATAGCTTTAGTCCATTTCAATTTCCATTTTGAACTATTTTATCTCGCCCAAAATTTTCTTTAGATTTTCCCTGGATTTTAAAGTATTGATCTTATCCAGATATTCAAAAATAATTCCTTCTATCTTTACATTATTCTTTTTAATAAATCCAAAAATTTTGGAGTATGGGATATACCCCTCGCCAATGGGACAATAATCACTCTTTTGCTGCTGGGGACTCCTGGAGTCGATTAAATGCAGTAGTAAGGGAATTTTCCGATTCCCGAAAAAATTGAACAGCTGATAGCACCAGTTCAGTGCTTCTTCCGCTGAAAATCCCAGCTTACTCTGGAAAAAACGGGGAATATCCAGCACCGGATAGAAAATACTATCGGAATTCTGGGAGAGGGAAAAAATTGCCATAAATTTTCGCAGATTCTTCTCGGCTTTAGCCTTCCCCCGAAATTGAAAATAATTTTCGATATAAATCTTGCCGGCAGGACGCTGAATGGTTTGCAGGAATCCCAGGATGCTGTCCAGGTCTTCTTTTTCATCATAGTGGAAAATAATCCGGAAGTCACTAAAACGCTCCAGATAGCTATATAGATTTTTATAATAATCGTTGGAAAACAGCTGGCTGCTCAACGAAATATCGGAATGAAAAAAACACCTTAACGCAGATTGCTTTTGTAAATGATTCTTTATTTTTTTTAACTGTTGAGAATCGGCTATCAGTTGCTGATTGAGGTAGATCTGTACCATCTCAAATTCAGATTGCCGGGTAAAGTTCAGGGTATCAAGGGGATCATAATCCTGATTATAAGAAACCGAATTGGCGGTACCCAGCAAAATGCTCACAGGCAGCTTCTCCAAATTTTTACTTGAATTTGAATCAATTTATGCTAAATTTGGGTTGTCACGGAGTTTGGTAAAATCTAAAAAAATAATTTTTATCGCCAGAATGCCACTGATATGCAGGGCATTCAGATATTTTTGGACTAATATAATATCAATTTTACTCAT
The DNA here is from genome assembly GCA_001771055.1 of Caldithrix sp. RBG_13_44_9. GTDB lineage: Bacteria > Calditrichota > Calditrichia > RBG-13-44-9 > RBG-13-44-9 > RQOF01. Next base: position 2,076 of record MESS01000042.1, on the reverse strand, counting down.
GAAAAACATTTGTAAAATGATCTTAATAGTCATTCCGAGCGAAGCGAAGGAATCTAAGGACAACGATAATAGGAAATTACTTCGTCATTCCATTCCTCGTGGCCGGAATCCATCCCGCCTTAGCGGGACAATGACAAATTAATTAGAATCTATCAACTATAACCTATTAACTGACAACTATCTATGATATCACGAATCATTTCTGCTGCTTTGATCGGAATCGATGCCTACATCGTGGAAGTGGAAGCAACCCTGGAAGGTAAGACTCTGCCGGGTTTTGCCATGGTGGGTTTGCCAGATTCAGCAGTGAAGGAAAGTCGGGAAAGAGTACAGTCTTCCATCCGCAACAGCGGGTATGAATTCCCGGTGAGAAAAATTACCATTAATCTGGCTCCGGCCGATATCCGCAAGGAAGGATCGGCCTATGATCTGCCTATCGCCATTGGCATCCTGGCCGCTAACGGGAAAGTCTCGGAATCGAAATTAGGTGACCATGTGATTCTCGGTGAACTGGCTCTGGATGGCAGTCTCCGACCGGTGCATGGGATCTTGTCAGTAGCCTGGGAAGCCCGCAAACTGGGAATGCAGGGAATCATCCTGCCGCAGAAAAATGCTCCGGAAGCGGCACTGGCGGATGGACTGCCGGTCTTCCCGGTCAATTCCCTGAATGAAACCGTGGACTTTCTGAATAACCAGATCGACATCAAACCCTTTACTATCGACCTGAAACAGGTTTTTGAAGTTCATCGTCAACATTTCATCGATTTTTCCGATGTCAAAGGACAGGAACATGTCAAACGTTCGCTGGAAGTTGCAGCAGCTGGCGGACATAATATTCTGATGATCGGTCCGCCGGGTTCGGGAAAAACCATGTTGGCCAAGCGATTCCCCACCATTCTGCCCACCCTCACCCTGGAAGAAGCACTGGAAACCACCAAGATCCATTCCATCTGCGGAATGCTGCCAGACAATAGCGCACTGGTAGCTAACCGGCCATTCCGTTCTCCGCACCATACGATTAGTGATGCTGGCCTTATTGGCGGTGGAAGACTACCCCGGCCTGGCGAGGTAAGTCTGGCTCATCATGGGGTACTGTTTCTGGATGAACTTCCGGAATTCAAGAAGAATGTGCTGGAGGTGATGCGTCAACCCATGGAAGATGGAAAGGTTACTATTTCCCGGGCGTTGTTTTCCATCACCTACCCGGCCAATTTCATGCTGGTGACAGCCATGAATCCTTGTCCTTGCGGTTACTATACCGATCCCCACAAGCAGTGCAGCTGCACCTCCCAGCAGATCCAGAAATATCTTTCCCGGATCAGTGGACCGTTGCTAGATCGCATCGATATCCAGATTGAAGTTCCGGCGGTGCAATACCGGGACCTGGCAAGCAATGAGAGCGGCGAAAAGTCTGAGCAGATCCGGAAGCGGGTGCAGCAGGCTAAGGAAATCCAGTTACAGCGATTTAAAGATAAACCTCATCTGTATTGCAATGCCGACATGCAGTCCAGAGACATCCGCAAGTACTGCCAGCTGGATGCTCAAAGCCAGGAACTGTTGAAGACCGCTATCACCCGCCTGGGATTATCGGCCCGGGCTTATGACCGGATTCTAAAGGTCAGCCGCACCATTGCGGATCTGGAAGGAAAGGAAAAGATATTGCCGCAGCACGTCGGTGAGGCCATCCAGTACCGCAGCCTGGACCGGCAGCTATGG
>MESS01000042.1:0-335 GCA_001771055.1 Caldithrix sp. RBG_13_44_9 | reverse complement strand
GAGGTCATGTAAAAATCAAATGATACAAATTATTTTAACCTTATTACCTTATTATATGACAAAATCGCGAGGTTTACTACCGCATTCTCAGTATCCAAGAATCGTTCATTAAAAATTCTACCAGAAGACATTACAAATTCAGAAATAAGGTAATAAGGTTTTGGGAGGTATTTAAGGTCAGCCGGGATTACTAGGTACAGTAATTCATAATTACGGTGACATAATTTTAGACCGGATAACAGGATAAACAAATAATTTAATTTCTGCAAATCAACCGGATTATGCAATAATATCAAGGTCAGTCCATTATCCTGAACCTGTAAAACCTGTTACCT
>MESS01000041.1:23039-23221 GCA_001771055.1 Caldithrix sp. RBG_13_44_9 | reverse complement strand
GGTCAAGGCTATGGGAGCAGATTATATCATCGCGGTAAACGTGGTGCCGCGTCATATACATAAGCTGAAAGCACGTCTCGACGACTGTGGGGCCCCTGAAACTGAAAGCGGTTCTCGACCTAATATCATAAGCGTTATGCTCAGTGTTATCGACATCGCCAACTCGTGCCGTATCGAGGCCA
>MESS01000041.1:22792-22934 GCA_001771055.1 Caldithrix sp. RBG_13_44_9 | reverse complement strand
TTGACGCCGTACTCAAGATAAAACGCGAACTGGCCCAAAAATGAATTGCTGGCGCCGCCGTACAACTGCTATAATTACGCCTGCGGGGCTGTAGCTCAGTGGGAGAGCATCTGATTTGCATTCAGGGGGTCAGGGGTTCGAA
>MESS01000041.1:21550-22655 GCA_001771055.1 Caldithrix sp. RBG_13_44_9 | reverse complement strand
AAGCAGCATTCTGCCAACCGGACGAAGCCGCAATTCATTCTGGATAAACACTTTCACGAAATCCTCATCATTCACCAGATTCAGTTTCTCCAGTTCATCCAGAGCGGGATCGATGGCTTCCGATCGAAACCCCCGCTCTCGCATTTTACGGATCAGCTCACTGCGGCTGTGCGGACGGAGGGCTAATAAGCGCATGGCCTGATCCTTGGCCTGCCGGATCTGATCCAGTTTTAATATCTCCAGGAATTCTGTTTCGGAAAATTCTTTGCTGGGGGTGATGCTAAATTGGGCTACCGACTCCGGAGTAAAAACAAGTTCCTGACCGTCATCCAGAGTAACGATAAACCGCTCCACCCGGCCCAACCTTAGCTGTAGATTAGTAATTTTAGGCATAATTAAGACAAAAGAAAAAAGACAAAAGAAAAGAAGTTGCAGTTGGCAGTCAGCAATTGATAGTTGATAGTTTATAATTTTTAGCAGTAAGATAGGGCATTAGGTAATATTCGCTGTGCGCTATGATTTCAGCAAAATTTGCTAACTGCTTTCTGCTTTCAAACCGCGCTAATAGTGCACAACCCTGAGAATTACGCAAAACCATTTGCCTACTGCAAACTGTTAACTGCCAACTATCAATTGCCTTTTGCCAACTGCAAACTGCCGACTGCCAACTAAGGCATTAATTTACCTTATCCACTTTTTTACCACCGGTTTTTTCTGACGGTGTTTTCTCAGGTTTTGCTTCGGCCTCTGGTTCTGCGGCCATTCCCAATTTTTGTTTGACCAGCTTTTCGATCTTCTGCTGGAAATCAGCATTTTCTTTCATAAAATTCTTGACATTTTCCCGTCCCTGTCCCAGGCGGTCTTCCCCGAAGGAATACCAGGTGCCGCTCTTCTGAACGATATTCATCTTGGCAGCCAGATCCAGCAGATCACCTTGTTTGGAAATACCTTCATTATACATGATATCAAATTCGCATTCCCGGAAAGGCGGGGCCAGTTTATTCTTTACTACTTTCACCCGGGTACGGTTACCTACGGTTTCCTCCCCTTCTTTAATGGAAGCGATCCGGCGGATATCGATCCGTACCGAGGTATAAAATTTGAG
>MESS01000041.1:14017-21463 GCA_001771055.1 Caldithrix sp. RBG_13_44_9 | reverse complement strand
TCGCCGGTATCCGGTTGAGAGACCAGCAGATTGATGGTGTCCACTCCCAGCCTCCGGGCATAACCCGGATCCATGGCATGCTCGGCATCCACAAAAGCCGCCAGACCTCCTAATTTCTGAGCTTCAGCAATAATATGCAGTGCCAGGGTGGTTTTACCGGATGATTCCGGTCCGAATATCTCCACAATCCTTCCGCGGGGAATTCCCCAGATCCCCAGAGAATAATCCAGCGAGATGGAACCGGTGGGGATCACATCTACTGTAATTTTCACCCGGTCACCCAGCCGCATGATGGAGCCTTTCCCGAACTGGCGTTCGATCTGCGACATAGCCAGGCCCAGGGCTTTTAATTTTTCGTCACTCTGATTTGCCATTTTTTCCCCTTCTAATTCAAGTTAAACCTTAAAATTTTTTCAACATTTGACAGATTGTAAAAATAATAGAACACGGATGACACTGATTTAACAGATACTCACGGATTTTAGATATAAATTACCAATCAAATAATAGGTAGAAGTTTACCATTACCTGCCTTGATCGCAAATTCAGTTGAGAATAAATTAATGAATTTTTCAGAATCATCCTCCGAAAGTCGCAACAATAAAATTTACACATTTTAATTATAACTCATCAGGTTGAATTCGGATTTCTCAAATGAATATTAAACAATAATAATCCTAACCCAAAGATAAGGCAAATTTTTGCTGGATGCTATACACTGCTCCTTCCGGCCGCAATTCACTGCGCATGATCAGAATTTCTGAAACCATAAATTCCACTGCTGGAAAATTATAGCTGGAAAATGCCTGGGTCAATTCTGTTAAGCGATCGGCAAATTTTATCCGTGAGAGGGTGAGATGCGGCGAAAATTTCCGTTCCTCTCTAGGGAATCCCTGCCGGTACATTTCATCTTCAATTAATTTCTGAAGCTGGATTAATGTTTCCATCCCACTGCCCGATACTCCCACCCAGAATACCCGAGGTTTTTTCAGGGACGGAAAGGCTCCCAGCTCAGCAGCCGTCAGTCGGAAGCCGGAAGGAGGATCTTGAAAAATATTCTGCATGCCGGTGAACACTTTTGATAATTCCCCCGCTGAGAGATTTCCCAAAAATTTCAAGGTGAGATGGATCGATTCCGGATTCACCCATTTGATCCCCTTCGAGAATGACTTCATCTGCGCCAGTAATTTTTTTAATTCCCCCGTCACTGACGGTGGCAAGGGAATAGCAATAAATGTTCGAATTTTTTCGGAATCAGAATTTTTATTCATAAGGCAATCCTGCAATCATTCGCCGCACCAGTTCCAAACCAGCCTGGGCAGCCCGTTGCTTATTCATAAGCCGGTCAACTCCGAACTGATATTTCCGGACCAGCATGGTTGATTGATACGCTACTCCGATATACACTAATCCTACCGGCTTAGCAATAGTAGTCCCGGTGGGACCGGCAATACCGGTGGTGGATAAGCCAATATGGCTGGTGAATTTTTCCCGCACTCCTGCTGCCATTTCCCTGGCTACTTGTTCACTCACCGCTCCATGTTCATCCAGTGATTGCTGCAACACACCAAGCAATTTTACTTTGGAGGCATTGCTGTAGGCTACAACTCCACCCAGAAAATATTCCGAGCTTCCCGGAACCGCAGTGAGCTTATCCTGTATTAATCCGCCGGTGAGGCTCTCAGCCACGGCAATAGTTAATTTTTTTCCGCGAAGCATATTTCCCAGAATGGCCTCCAACTCCAGCTCTTGAGTGGTATAAATAAATTCTCCGACTGCATTATACAAAACATTTTTAAATTTTTCAAATATTTCATGATTTTGTACCTCCTCGCTTTGGCGCACCACCCGCAGATCTACCCCGGTGACCTTCGGTAAAAAGGCAATTTCATATTGGGGAAAAAAGGAAAGTTCCTGGGCAATTTTTTCATAAAAGGCGGATTCGGTAATGCCGGTAGTCCGGAAAATATCGGTCTGCACCCGGCATTCCGGACACTCCTGCCGCAGACGGGGAATGACCGTGAGTTCGATCATCGCTTCCAATTCCCGGGGCACACCGGGCATCACAAAGATCAATTGACTATCACGCTTAAAAATCAAACCCGGTGCGGTGCCCAGGTTATTGGGAATAATCTCGGCATTATGGGGAACCAGCGCCATGCCGCGATTGAGTTCCGGCATCTGCAGGCCCCGTTTCTCAAAACGCTTTTTAATTTTCTCAAAGATTTCCTCATGAAAAACCAGTTGGCTTCGGAAATAGTCCGCCAACACCTGTTTGGTGATATCATCATGGGTAGGACCTAATCCGCCGGTAACCAGGATTACCTGGCTCCGTTTCAGGGCAATATCCAGAGCGGCCTGGATCGCCCCGGCCTCATCCCGTACCGTTTGAATCCAGGTAACCGGCATCCCATTTTCATGAAGCCGCCGCGCCATATAACTGGCATTGGTATTCACGGTATTCCCGTTCAGCAGCTCGTTGCCAATGGAAATGATTTCAGCTTTCTTATCCATAATCTCAAAATTTATCCAAATATAGAGAAATTCCTGGAAAAAGAAAAGCAGGCAAAAACAGCAAGTTTCAGAAAATTATGGTACGTTAGAAAATCAGGAGTCTTCGATAATTGCAGGATATGGTAAAATTTAGCAGGTTCTTTATGATGAAGAATGGATTGATACACCCAAATCATAATGATGTTAAGAAATTGGAAGTTACGGACGATAATTAGTTCTGATATGATGAAGGGCAAAAACATCAGTTCCACTGACCAGAGTAAGTACCTTAGGATGATACTCTGTTCGCAAGACTCTGGCATAGAAAAGGAAAATAAATTTCTCATTTTTGTACTCAACAGAACATTCTTAATGTTGTTTCAGGTACTTTCTTGATTTTCAGAAAGCAATTTAATATATTGGAAATTGTAATTTTAGTTTGCCATACTGACAATAAATCAGAGGATCCTTGATGAAACCTATCTTAAAATTCCTGCAGATTTTTTTATTGGGGACACTAATATTAGGGCTCAGTTCCAGCGCCTATTCGCAGAGAGCAGCAGCGGAATTGATTACCAGTTTACCGACACCTGATTTTAAGGAGAATGTGCTGGTCAAGGATGGCGAACGATTTGTACTTTTTCATAACAATTATCTTTTCACGGTAAATTTCTGGGTCGGTATCCAGGTTTGGGATGTAAGCAATATTGAGAAACCGCGTAAAGTTTCTTTTCTCCCGACCAATGACCAGGTGCATCATATCGCTATCCATGAAAACCGGCTATACGCTGCAAATAAAACTGAAGGGATTATCATTTTTGATATTTCTAACCTGGAACGTCCCTATGAAATGGCCCGCATCAAAACTCCCGGAGATGCTTACTGGGTGGATATCCATTATCCTTATCTCTATATCGCAATGGGAGGCGATGGTTTCTGCATTATTGATATCAGTAATCTGAGCGATCCCCGTACCCTTACCCTGGAAATTCCCGAGACCTGGATCTGGAGTCTGAAGTACGAAAATGAAAAATTATATGTGGCTGCCAAACAGGGGGGTCTGGTGATCTATGATGCCACCAATCCTACCAGTCTCTTGAAAATAACCCAGTATAAGACCGGGAATCACTGCCTGCAGTTCCAGATCGAAGACAGCCTGATGTACATTGCTGATGGACCGGGTGGATTACTTATTCTGGACATATCCGCTCCGCGGCTGCCTAAACAAATCGGACGGTTTACCACCACCGGTTTTACCCAGCATATATTCAAAAGCGGTAATTATGCTTATCTTTCCAATCTTGAATTGGGGCTGCTGATAGTTAAAGTGAACCAGCCGCAAAATCCACAGCTGGAAGTCCGCTATATCACCGAAAGCCAGACCTACAGTTCCTTTAAGCATGATGTCTATGTTTTTCTTTCAACCGATACTAAAACAGAAATTTTACGGCACAATAATCAACCGGTGCTGGAACCGATTGCCGATCAGATCATTGATGAAAATTTTCAATATGTTCTGCCGTTAAAAGCCCAGGATCCTGACGGAGATCAGATTTACTTTGAGGCCAAGAATCTGCCGCCGGGTTCACTGTTTGATGGAAAATCCGGAGTTTTTTCCTGGACTCCCAATTTCGAACAGTCGGGTATTTATTCGGGTACTATTTTCACTGTCATCGAAAGGACTGCCAGTAGATTAAGTGATTCTGATACAGTCACTTTCAAGGTAAAGCATATCAACCGGCTGCCGGAACTGCCGGATATTGCCAATCGCGAAATTCCGGAAGACTCCACTCTGACCATCCAGGTGCCGGAAGGCAGTGATCTGGACAAGGAGGACGCTGGAAAATTGAAGTACCGGGTAGAAAATATTCCGGATGGAGTTGCTTTCGATTCATTGAAAAGGGTCTTCAGCTGGAAACCTACTTTTGATCAGTCAGGAGTCTATATTGTGGACTTTGTGTTGGATGACAGGGCCGGCGGTATTGACCGGGAGGCTGTGACCCTGACCGTCACCCATGTGGATCGTCCTCCCAAAATCGATGCCATTGCTGACGCGGTGGTAAACGAAGCCAATCCACTCAGCATTAAACTGAGCGGCGAAGAACTGGACAAGGAAGATCTGGACAAGATCAGTTTTACAATATTCAATTTGCCAACCGGAGCAGCATTCGATCCCGCTACCCGGCAATTCAACTGGACCCCCACTTATGACCAATCAGGCCTGTACAGCCGAGTAAATGCGGTAATGAAAGCCGGAAAACTTTCTGACACTACATTTTTCAATATCACCGTTAATCATGTTAACCGACCGCCGGTCTTAGTTGCGATCACCGACCAGGTAGCCGAGGAAAACAAAAAACTGCGATTGGTGATCAGCGGTTCGGATCCGGATAAAGAAGATGCCGGTAAGCTGGTATATGCAGCATTGAATCTGCCCAGCGGCGCTAACTTTAAATCCGATTCTTTGGTATTGAGCTGGCTCCCAACCTTCGAACAATCCGGCGGCTATAGCGGGATAGAATTCAACGTCAAAGATCCAGAAGGCTTGATGGATCAGAAAACGGTTGCTATCACCGTAAATCATGTCAACCGGCCTCCGGTGCTGGCAGATGTCCCGCCATTAAATAGCGACGAGAACATGCCCCTGCAACAACAGCTGATGGGGAGTGATCCCGACGCGGAAGATCTAGGTAAACTGGTCTATTCAGCTACCGGACTTCCCCAGGGTGCCACTCTCGATGCCAGCAGCGGACTATTCTCCTGGACACCTACTTTTGAACAGTCCGGTCAATATCCGATTACCTTCAGCATCAACGATGGGCTATTAAAAGATAATAAACAAACCACCATCACTATTAATCATATTAATCAGCGGCCGGTTCTGGCAGACATTCCTTCGCAAACAGTTAATGAAAACATTCCTCTCTCTTTTGTGATTTCCGGAAGTGATCCGGATAAAGAGGATGAGGGAAAATTGGTGTTTTCGGTTCAAAATTTACCGGCTGGGGCGGTATTCAATCCCTCATCTCGAACCTTCAGCTGGACACCGAGTTTTGACCAATCCGGAAATTATGGGTCAGTCATGTTCCAGGTAGCCGACCCGGCAGGATTGATCAGTGAAAAAACAGCCAGTGTGATCGTCATCCAAGTCAATCGCCCACCGCAACTGGCTGCCGTACCGGCAACCAGTGGCAACGAACAGGAAGCCCTTTCTTTCACCCTGAGTGCCACTGATCAGGACAAGGAAGATGATGGAAAACTTCACTATCAGATATCCAATCTTCCCACCGGCGCCGTCCTGGATGCGGCAGCGGGTGAATTCAACTGGACTCCAACCTATGAACAGAGTGGTGAGTTTAATCTTAATGCCGAGGTAATTGATTCTGCCGGAGCAACCTCCCAGACTAAAATTTCGCTTTCCATTAAGAATATCAACCGCCCACCGGTGATTGAACCGGTGCCGGCTCTCACCGGTAAAGAGAATGAACCGTTAACTGTCAATCTTAAATTCAGTGACCCGGATAAAGAGGATCAGGGAAAGCTACAGGTAAGCAGTGGAGCGCTGCCAACCGGAGCAAATTTGAATGCGGCTAAGGGTGCCATTACCTGGACTCCCACCTACAACCAGAGCGGGGGATATACCATCGATTATACCATTACCGATGGTTTCGGAGCTACGGCTTTGGGAACACTTTCGGTTCAGGTTGAAAATGTTAACCGTGCTCCGGAGATAAAAGAAGTGGGATCTAAGAATGTCCAGGAAGGTCAGGAGGTTTCTTTCAGGGTAGATACCAGCGATCCGGATGAAGAGGATCAGGGTAAGGTAGCACTCTCTGCCGATGGAATGCCGGCTGGAGCTAATTTTAACGGCAGCAGCGGAGCATTCAACTGGGTTCCCAGAGAGGATCAACAGGGTGATTACCAGATAACAATTTCGGCAAAAGATCCGCAGGGAGCCAGTGCCCAAATCACAGTGAGAATTACAGTAGAGGATGTTCCTGCACCTACTCCGCAATAATTATTCAAATGATCAATAATTAAGCCCATATTTAAAACCTCCTCGCTTCGAGGAGGTTTTTATTTAAGGTTAATCTATTTCAATCGCAACAGCAGTTTTACTGATTCCCACATTACCATGACTTCCACCGCAAAAGCTGGAAAACCCAGGTATCCCAGCACCGGCATCTCAAAAATTTTCACATCTCCTAAGATGGGGACAGTATAGATCCATTTGGCGGTAGCCCAGTAATTCCAGAATTCCCAGAGTCCCCCGGCAATAAGTCCACTGAGGAATAATTGCAATAAGGTGGTAAGATTTCCGGCAGCCCAATCCCTGAGCAGGGAATACCGCCTGTTTAGAAAATTAATTGGATCGAGCAGAAAAACCATTCCGATCCAGACCGGAGCCGCCAGATACGGGGCAATTTCCCGGGAAACTATAAAAGGAAGCAGGAGACAAAAAAACCCAAAAATAATGGAGGTGGTTAAGTACCTTTTAGATACAGTCCATGGTTTAATTCGTATCTGATCAAATATTTTTAAATTTTTGAGCAAATGAAAAATCTGATATACACCCGGCCAGATGGTGGCAAAGGACCAGAAATAACCGAAGTAGCGCAGCCAGAGTGAGTCCGGGAGACCGACATAGTGCCAGTTTTTGATGAAGAGGTTATAGAATTCGAATACGTACCACAAAGCAATGGACCAGGACACCATCCACAGAAATTCTTTGCGATGATTTTGAATAATTGAGTTACCGGCCAGGCGGAAATTGAGGGCATCTAAAAATAAGATCAATCCGGTCCAGCATAACGGAGTGATATAGGTTTCAAAAAACCAGAGATTAAAAAACAATCCCACTTCCGAAATGACGATTACTCCCAGCCCCGGGTAACCATACCAGGGAAACCGGAAAGAATGGACGGAATTCTGGGCTGTCATATCTTTTTTCTT
>MESS01000041.1:9279-14010 GCA_001771055.1 Caldithrix sp. RBG_13_44_9 | reverse complement strand
ATGTTGAATGGACCTTCAGAGCCCATTTTTCAGCCAGGTGATCCGGCACTTCCACTTCCATTCGCAAGAAAGCAGTAGAAAAGGTTTTGCCCTGGGCATCATGCCGCAGGGTCTGGGTACCGCCACCACCCAGCGATTGATGTAATAAGAAATTGAGAGCCCAGAGATTGGGAAGCTCAAATCTTTCCACTTCCCCTTTACAAATGTCGGTAAAATGCTTTTTAACCCGCTGCGGGGTAAGAATTTTTTCCAAAAAAGGATAATACTCTTCTTTATAGGCAATAATTCCCACATTGGCAGTATCTCCTTTATCACCGGATCTGGCATGAGCCAATTGAAGTAATTGAACTTTCATAAATCAAACTCTGGTTTTTTAATTCTTAATTTCAGCACCATTATTGAACATCCACCACGGCCTTAACTGCTTCCTTGGGTATGAGTGCCGGCCAGAATGCCACCACTTCTTTTGGACGGGAACGCCCGCTTCCAAAACCGGTAACGGTTGGCGGTCCGCAGAGAACCAGCGGGATCATTTCCCGGCTGAACTGCTCGATATGAATAAGGTTCGATCCTCTGACACCGATCTGCAGCACTACTTCATTAGGTTCAGAAACAGGGTGCGAGAGCGGACCATGGCAGGCATTGATCCCCAGAAACTCAGTATGAATTTCATCAAATTTCAATTTCAGATCTTTTATCCGCTGCCGGATAATCTCATCGGCTTTTTTAGCTTTTTCCAGGGCATCCGGCCAGGCATAGGTGAGCTTGCCCAGGGAGATCCAGCCATCGGCGTAAGAAATGGAGACCTTGAAAAATGGAGTTGGCTTGCGGCCGTGCACCCCGCTTACCCGCACCCGGTCCTTTCCCTCCAGCCTTAACTGGATGGAGGTGAAATCTGCTACCACATCCGGAGTAATATATTCCTTCGGATTTCCCAGTTCGTACAAAAGCTGCTCCTTCACCGTGCGCAGATCAACCATTCCACCGGTCTGGTCATGTTTGGTGACCACAAATTCTCCGGAAGGATAAGCTTCAATGATCGGAAAACCAATATGAGCCATATCCGGTACTTCTTTCCAACCAGCAAGGAAATTGCCCCCGCTCACCTGAGCTCCGCATTCAATGATATGCCCGGCCACAATTCCGGCAGCCAGCTGATTATAGTCCTGTTCACTCCAGCCGAATTCATATATCATGGGAGCCAGGGTCAATCCGGTATCGGTAACCCGGCCGGTAATAATGATCTGAGCCTCTTTTTGCAAAGCTTCCACCACCGGTCTGGCACCAAAATATATATTGGCACTATAGAGCCGTTCCCGCACTTTTTGTAAAGGTTCTCCACTTTCCATGTGATTGAGGGTAATACCACTGGCAATGAAGTGAGCAATCTGCGGGATGATATCATCCCCATACACAATGCCGATCTTCAAGCCTTTAATTCCCAGTCTTTGAGCGATCTCAAACAGCGCATTACGGCAGGCAAGGGGATTCACTCCGCCGGCATTGGTGATCACTTTGACATTATTCTTAACCAGATCCGGCAAAATTTCTTTCATCAGTGAAATAATATCCCGGGCATATCCCTGTTTGGGATCGCGCATCTTTTGTTTTTGCATGATGGACATGGTGACTTCAGCCAGATAGTCCATCACCAGATAATCCACCGGCCCGCGGCGGATTTGATCGATGGGGGCATCAAAGCGGTCTCCCCAGAATCCCTGACCGGCTGCAATTCTGATACTTTTTTTCATATAAAAAATTCTTCCGGTAAAATAATCCCAAGTGCAGTTGTGGAATAATAATTAATCTTTCTCCCTCTGCATTTTAATAATAAATTAGTTTGCGGATCACAAAAGTAAATTGACAAATGATCAATTATTTTTATTATTTTAAACAATCTTTGAGGGGAAGGCAAGGGACTTGGCGATAAAGACCTATTATTCTTTCTTTTTCAAGAACTACCTGCGCAGTCACCGTTATCTGCGGGAAATAATAGCCATTCTGATTTTCCATATATTCTTCTGGGGCTTTCTGTACTCCGATAAGCCGGATGATATGATCTGGTCGGTGCTGGCAGTTTTGGGTATCCTGCTCAATATGGTGACTGTTTCATCGCTATTCTTCTTCGAGAAAGGGAACTCCCTCTATTTCCCGCTGGTCCGTCCCGGCGGCCGCATAAATTTCTTATTTTCCAAAATTCTGCTGATCCTCTCCATTGACCTGTTCTGGATCATGCTGTTCGGCCTGATTTACGGTCTGCGTTTTCTTGATGGAAGCTATTTTCTATATTTGCCACTGCGCCTGCTGTTCATGACCGTGCTGCTGATCTTGTCAACTTCCATCCTCAGTTTATCTTTTTCCTATAAAACCTGGATGGTGTGGATAGTGATGCTGCTGATCGTGTTTGGCGGCATCCTGAATAAAACTGCCCTGTTCCCCATTCAATCCCTCAGCCAGAGTTATGTGCTGCTGACTTTTTTGTTACCCCCCTTTCTGGAGATCATTTACAGCGCAGTGACCCTGGAATTTCCATTCTGGCGACTGTTGTTCCTGATGACGGCATTACTCCAGGCGGGCTTATATTTCTGGCTGAATGTTCGCCTGATCCAAAAAAAAGATTTTATATAATTCTTTTTAGTATTAATATTTCAACTTTAACAAAGTGAGATTATCCAGTTGGATACCAAAATTACCATTTAAAAATAAATGCAGGAGTAAGGCATGGATTTTCGACTGACGGCCGAGCAACTCTCCATTCGGGATATGGTACGGGAATTTGCCCGCAAGGAAATTGCCCCGCACATTATGGAGTATGATGAAAACAAAAGCTTCCCATTACCCATCATAAAGAAACTGGGTGAACTGGGACTGCTGGGGATCATCTATCCTGAAGCGGCGGGCGGAGCGGGAATGGGATATATCGAATATTCCCTGATCATTGAAGAACTCTCGGCGGTAGATCCTTCCATCGGATTGATCGTCGCCGCTCACAACTCGCTGGGGACCATGCATATTTACACTTTTGGATCAGAACAGCATAAAAAGGAATATATTCCCCGACTGCTGAAGGGAGATTCGTTAGGGGCCTGGGCATTGACCGAGGCCGGATCCGGCAGTGATGCCAAGGCTCTAAAAACAACTGCCATAAAAAAAGGAAAAAAATGGATCTTGAATGGTTCGAAGACTTTCATCACCAATGCCAATTACTCTGATTATCATGTGGTAATTGCCCGCACTGATCCAGAAAAAGGAACTAAAGGTATTTCGGCCTTCATCGTTAAAAAGGGAACGCCGGGATTCAAAATCGGAAAGAATTTAAATAAATTAGGAATGCGAGCCAGTGACACTGCCGAATTATTTTTCGATAATTGCGAAATCCCGGAAGAGAATTTACTGGGAAAGGAAGGTGATGGATTTCGCCAGTCCATGGCCATTCTGGATGGCGGCCGGATCAGTATTGGGGCGATGTGCGTGGGAATCGCCCGCGGGGCTTACGAGCATGCCCTGAAATATTCCCAGGAACGGGAAGCCTTTGGCCAAAAGATCGGTGAGTTTCAAGCGACCAAATTCAAGCTGGCAGACATGGCCACCCAGATTGAGGCTGCACGATTGCTGATCCTGCGGGCGGCCTGGATGAAGGATCAGGATCTGCCGTTAAATCTGGAATCTGCCATTGCCAAACTGTATGCCAGCGAAGTAGCAGTTCAGGTTGCTAATGAAGCAGTGCAGATCTATGGCGGTTACGGCTTCATCAAGGAATATCCGGTGGAAAAATTCTACCGGGACTCCAAACTGGGGACCATCGGGGAAGGGACCTCAGAAATTTTACGATTGGTCATCTCGCGGGAAATTTTACAGCAGGATAAAACCGTTTGAAAAAACAAAATTTATTTTGAATTATCTGCTATCAAAATTCTTACCATAAGAAAAGTCACAACGCAAAAAATGGGCAACTTCCACCTGCCAGGGAGAAAAAATGGCAACCATTGGCTCAATTATCAAAAAAGATCCATCTTATCAAAAAAATTATGATCATTACCATACCCTGCTGAAAAGACTTGAGGAAGTATCCCACCTAATTGAAAACGGGGGTGGGGAAAAGTATTTAAAAAAGATCAAGGAGCAGGGAAAATTTCCGGTAAGGGAAAGAATCAAAAAATTAATAGACCGCGGTTCCTCTTTCCTGGAAATCGCGGAATATGCAGCGTATGGGATGTATGAAGAATACGGAGGTGCGGCTTCTTCCGGAACGGTTTTCGGGATCGGGAAGATTCATGGAAAAGAAGTGGTGATTGTGGTCAACGATCCCACTGTGAAAGCCGGAGCCTGGTTTCCCATCACCTGCAAAAAAAATCTGCGGGCCCAAGAAATTTCCATGGAAAACCGGCTGCCCATCATTTACCTGGTGGATTCAGCTGGTATTTTCCTGCCTCTGCAGGAAGATCTATTTCCGGACAAAGAACATTTCGGCCGCATTTTCCGCAACAATGCCATTATGTCTTCGATGGGTATCCCCCAGATTGCTGCCATTTTAGGTAACTGTGTGGCTGGAGGAGCTTACCTTCCCATCATGAGTGACGAAACTCTGATCGTGGAAGGCAATGGTACGGTATTTTTAGCCGGGGCGCATCTGGTGAAAGCGGCGATCGGAGAGGAAATCGATAACCAGCAATTGGGTGGAGCCCTGGTTCACAGCGAAATCAGCGGGGTGACAGACTACAAAGTAAAGAG
>MESS01000041.1:9057-9265 GCA_001771055.1 Caldithrix sp. RBG_13_44_9 | reverse complement strand
TAGAAACCGTCCGCAGTCTGGTGGAAAAAATCGGCCATTTTCCGCGACAGCGTTTCGATCATCAGAAACCCGAAACCCCGGCATTCGAGCCGGAAGAAATCTATGGAATTATCCCCATAGACCGTTCCCGGCCCTATGATATGTATCAGTTTCTGGCCAGAATATTAGATGACAGCCAGATGGATGAATATAAAGCTGGTTATGGAAA
>MESS01000041.1:8194-8832 GCA_001771055.1 Caldithrix sp. RBG_13_44_9 | reverse complement strand
GCATGGAGGGATTTTAAAAGACGGCGCAAAATTGGTGAATGTGGTGGCAAACTCGGTGGTTCCCAAATTTACTTTTGTGGTGGGCAACAGCTACGGAGCTGGTAATTACGCCATGTGTGGAAAAGCTTACGATCCGCGGTTGATCTTTGCTCTGCCATCAGCCAGCATCGCGGTGATGGGAGGCCAGCAGGCCAGCAATACCCTGCTGTCTATCCGGCTCTCGCAGCTGAAAAAATCCGGTGATGCCATCAGTGAAGAGGAAAAGCAGAAACTCTTAAAAGAGATTGAGGATCGCTACAACAGTCAGATGGATCCACTCTATGCTGCCGCCCGGCTGTGGGTGGATGGAATTATTGATCCGCTGACCATCCGCCAGATCGTAGCCTGCGGTATCCGGATGGCCGAAAATAATCCGGATATACCAAAATTTAATCCGGGAGTCATTCAGACATAAGAAGCAGTTGGCAGTTGGCAAAAAGGCAAGATTACAAGAGAACAAGATAAAAGATAAAAGAAGAACTAATTGAGTATGAATGCAGGAGAAAGTAAAATTTACTGGCAATCGCGCTGAGCTCTATGCACTTTATACAATCGAAAATAATTGGCAATGAACACTTTTTGTATTTTGTATTATGAAT
>MESS01000041.1:5468-8127 GCA_001771055.1 Caldithrix sp. RBG_13_44_9 | reverse complement strand
TCATCTATTTAGACGTATTCAGAAGACAAAGTAAAGGAGAAACATTGCATGCCATTTATTGTAGGTGATGATGCCAAACAGGTCCAGGAGATCCTGCATAACTTACCTCGACCGGTAAAGCTGGTCTATTTTACCCAGGAATTGGAGTGCCAGTATTGCCGGGAAACCCATCAACTTATGGAAGAATTGCGTAACTTGGGCAATGGCAATATTCAATTGGAAATATATAATTTCGTGAATGACAAACCACAGGTTGACAAATACAAGATCGATAAGATTCCGGCCATTGCAGTGACGGCCAATGGCAAAGACTATGGGATACGATACTATGGGATTCCCACCGGATATGAATTCAGCTCCATCATGCAGGACATTCAGGAACTGGCTCAGGGAGAACCGGAGTTGAGTGAAGAGACTAAAAAGCTGATTGCCAAAATTACCCGGCCCGTGCACCTGCAAGTCTTTGTCACTCCCACCTGTCCCTATTGTCCAAGCGCGGTATTGATGGCGCACCGGTTGGCGATGCTGAACGACAATATTACTGCAGACATGGTGGAAGCAACCGAATTTCCCCATCTGGCCGTCCGTTATAATGTCCGGGGAGTTCCCCGAACGGTCATTTCCGAAAAACATGCCATCGAAGGCGCTCTTCCGGAATCACATTTCGTTAAAAAAGTTTTAGAAGCTTATAAAGAACTATATCCTGACAACTAAACTTTTCCCAGGAGAAAATCCATGAAATATAATTTGATGATCACAATAGTAATTATAGCCAGCCTGACATTAATAACTCAATCCTGTTCAAAAACGGATGAGGATGCACAGGCTCAACCACAAATGGTGAGCACTCAGACTAATTCACAGCAGAATGAAGAGGCTGGTTTTCCCCCGGCTCCTGATTTCCGGCTGGTAGATGCCAATGGAAAGACAGTCAGTTTGAGTGACTTTAAAGGCAAGGTAGTGATTCTGGATTTCTGGGCTACCTGGTGCGGCCCCTGCCGGATGGAAATTCCTGGTTATATTCAACTCTATGATAAATACCAGGCAAAGGGACTGGAAATTGTGGGAGTTTCTCTGGATCAGGACGGTTGGGAGCCAGTAAAACCCTTCATGGAATCTTTTAAGATCAATTACACCATTGTGCTGGGAAATATGTCAGTAGTACAAGCCTATGGCGGAATTGAGGCCATACCCACCACCTTTGTCATCAACCGCAATGGTGAGGTAGTAGACCGAAAAGTGGGTGCCAGACCAGTTGAGTATTATGAAGAGTTATTAGCCCAGTGGTTATAAATAATTTGAGGAAGTGAAATGAATAAGGTAGTTGTAAAAAATCTGGAAGGAACAACCTTTGTCAGTCATGGCAGCAGCAACCATTGGGTGGTAACCGATGGTACTAAGGAACACGGTGGTTCGGATGCCGGCAACCGGCCAATTGAATTGTTCCTGATCAGCCTGGGTGGCTGCACCGGTGCCGACATAACTTCGCTGCTGCATAAAATGCGGGTAAATTTTAATAAATTCGAAATTCATATTGAGGCGGATCGGGCAGCAGAACATCCTAAAGTATATACCAGGATCAATTTGATTTATAAACTGTGGGGAGATGGCCTCCTTGCTCAAAAGGAAAAAATCGAAAAGGCCATCGATCTGTCTCAGAATAAATATTGTTCAGTCTCTGCTATGATTAAGGCCGCAAAAATCCCTCTCCATTATTCATTAGAACTTTCAGACAAAAAACGATAACCAGTTTTAGAAAATCAGTAGAATACAATTTTTAAAGGCGGTTTCTCAGACCGCCTTTTTAATTTTATCAGGCTATCCTGATGATATTTATGGTAAGTGATGACCAACACAGATATCTGAAAAAAATTCCATTAGCATTGTTTATTTCCGGACAAAATATATGTAAATTAACTAGGTTTTGTTGAGGTAGCAGATAAGTGAATGGAAAGATTTTTATAATTCTTTTAGTAAATCTGATATCATTCTCGATTTTCTCTCAAGAGGTTACTTTTAAAAAGCTGGATGATGCCAATATTCTTTCCAGTGGTTCGATTTTTAGAATTTTACAAGATCGAAACGGATTTTTGTGGTTCGGAACAGACTATGGCCTTTACCGCTTTGACGGCACCGAGTTTCAGACCTACCGCAACGATCCGGATCAACCCTATTCCATTAGTGACAATACGATCTGGTCTTTGTACGAGGATCACCAGGGATTTATTTGGGTAGGAACCGCCAACGGAGGATTAAATCGTTTTGATCCCGTTATTGAGCAGTTTACTCACTGGACTGCCTCACTGAATGTGGATCCGGTTGGGCCCGGATTAAGCGATAACAGCATCACCAGCATTTTTGAAGATCACGAAGGGATAATCTGGATTGGAACTTATAAGGGCGGATTGAATCGTTTCGATCCCGCTACGCAGTTCTTTTATCATTGGTTCAGTGATCCGGAAAGACCTTATCGCAAAAATCCTGGCTATGTGACTTCCCTTTTTGAAGATCGTTTTCATAACCTGTGGATCGGCTGTTATGAAGGATTATTTCAGGCGAAACGCCAGGGGGATTCCCTTTATTTTCGCCAGTGGATTAATGATCCGGAAAATACCCTCAGCCTCAGCGATAATCATATCTGGTCACTCTTTGAATCCCC
>MESS01000041.1:5191-5455 GCA_001771055.1 Caldithrix sp. RBG_13_44_9 | reverse complement strand
ATCCGATGGAAGTTTCCAGCGCTGGCGATACGATGAAAATGATCCCTCCAGCCCGAGCAACAACCGGATAATCGATGTTTATCTGGATCGATCGAATGTGTTGTGGTTGGCGACTAACAGCGGACTGAATTATTATTCCAAGCAATGGGGAAAATTCAGATTGTGGTCAGTCGATCCAAGTGTTCCCAAAAGACAGGATCCATATCTGAAGGAGTTAACAACATTCTGCACCACCTCTGATGGTACTATCTGGATTGGAACCAG
>MESS01000041.1:4380-5180 GCA_001771055.1 Caldithrix sp. RBG_13_44_9 | reverse complement strand
ATTATCTAGCAGCCAGGTCTACCGCTAACTATATAAAAAAATATGAAAAATTTTCTCCGGCGGATATCTGGTCTATCTGTCCAGGAGATACCGGTGATTTGTGGATCGGGACTTACGGTAATGGCCTTTTCCGCCTGGAAATTTCCAGCGGTAAATTTCAGCACTGGTTGCAAAAAGATCAAGTCAATGGTGGTCCGGGTAATAATTATATTCGGGCGGTTGTTCAGGACCAGGAGGGTATGGTGTGGATTGGATTATGGGGCCGCGGCCTCAACAGCTTTAATCCCAAGAACGGAGAATGGCGGCTATACCTGAACGATCGTAGTGACCCTTTCAGCCTGAGCTATAATGACGTCTGGACCATTCATGAAGACCGGCTGGGAAATCTATGGATCGGTACCAAAGGCGGGGGATTAAATCTTTATGACCGGCAAAGGGATCGGTTCTATCGCTGGCAGGGGCTCCGGCATTTGAGTCACAATGGAATTTTAACGATCGCCGAAGCTCATCCAAATAGTACGGTTTTATCTGATTCTTCGACAGGATTGTGGATTGGTACAGAGAATGGCTTAAATTACTTCAACTATAACCCCATTACTATTCAGTCAGATTCAAACCAATATATCCGCACGGTATCCTATTCAGCTAAAAATGGTCTTCCCAGTAATATCATCAAGAGCATTATTGAAGATGAGCAGGGTAATTTATGGATTGGCACTAACCTGGGATTGGCGAAAATTCTTGATGGCTTTTCTGTACCGAAAATGAATTCCCAGGAAATTTTACGCTACCCTGGACAA
>MESS01000041.1:0-4255 GCA_001771055.1 Caldithrix sp. RBG_13_44_9 | reverse complement strand
ACCAAATCAAATCACAGAAAATCCCTATATTCCACCAGTGGTGATCACTAAGATAGAAGTGCAAAATGAAGTAATTCCCAGAAAATACTATGCTGATTTAACGAGCAATGTTAGTCAGAAGCCCCTGCTGAAGTTGAATTACAAACAAAACACTATTTCCTTTTGGTTTTCTGCTCTGGATTTCAGTGCCCCGGAAGAATGCCAGTTTAAATATAAACTGGAGGATTTTGAGCGGGAGTGGATCGATGCAGAGCATCGCAAATTTGTATCGTATACCAATCTGAATCCAGGTAAATACATTTTCCGGGTTAAGGGAAGCAACAGTGATGGTATCTGGAACGAAACCGATGTTGCATTTTCCTTCATCATCACTCCCCCCTGGTGGCAGACCTATTGGGCTTATCTAGGTTATGTCCTGCTGATCATCGGAATACTATACACCGTTCGTCGCTATGAGATGAACCGGGTCGGATTAAAGCATCAACTAAACTTACAGACTTTAGAGACTCGCAAATTTCAAGAACTGGAAAGGATGAAATCACGGTTTTTTTCCAATCTTTCACATGAATTCCGGACTCCCTTAATGTTAATTACCGGTCCGATTGACCAGCTGCGAAGCAGATCCTATAAAGGTAATTTACAGAAGATGTACGAAGTGATTTCCCGCAATAGTCGCCGGCTGCTGGAACTCATTGATCAATCGTTAGCCCTTTCCCAGCTGGATGCAGGGGTACTACCCCTGCGAGCCAGGGAGGAAAATCTAATCCCGTTTTTGCGAGGTCTGGTTTTTTCTTTCGATTCCCTGGCCGAAAAAAAGGGAATCCAGATAAAATTTGATACTGACAGTGATTTTTGTCTGGCCTGGATCGATCATGACAAATTTGAAAAAATTATCAACAACCTGTTGTCCAATGCGGTGAAATTCACCCCGGTGGGGGGAAAGATTATTGTTTCAACCATTGTTGAAAATCCCCCTGAATCCCCCTTTGACAAAAGCCCGTCTGGCCACCGGACAGGGGGACAGAGGGGGATTTCCATCACCATTTCCGATACCGGAATAGGAATTCACCCCGACCATCAGAAGAAGATATTCGAACGGTTTTATCAAGTCGATGATCTTTCCAAATCGATCCATGTAGGCTCAGGCATTGGGCTGGCCCTGATCAAGGAATTAGTTGAACTGCACCGTTGGACAATTTCCCTGCACAGTGAGGTTGGAAAAGGCAGCACCTTTACCCTGCAGATTCCTAAAGGCCGAGCTCATTTAAAAGATGACGAGATCGTCTCTGATGCCAAACAGCTTGGCAAACTGAAGGTAAAAGAATCCATCGAACCGAAAACTGTAGAAGGTGAATATAAAGTGGGTATAGAGGATAAAATTTCTGACAAACCAAAAGATACAGGTAAAACACTTAGTTCCGCGGCACATTTACCCACTATCCTGATTGTAGAAGATTCACCGGATGTCCGTTATTATCTTTCTACCATTCTGGCTGGAGATTATAATCTACAGGAAGCAGCCACCGGTGAAGAAGGGTTGAAAAAGGCAGCCACTGGTTCGTCCCATTTAATCATCAGTGATATCATGATGCCGGTGATGGACGGAATGGAATTCTGCCGCCGGATCAAATCAGATCTCAATACTTCCCATATTCCGGTCATTCTTTTAACCGCCAGGGCTTCACAGGAGAGTCGGCTGGAAGGATTGGAGACCGGGGCGGATGATTATCTGGTAAAACCATTCGAGCGGCGGGAACTGCTGGTTCGGGTTAAAAATTTAATCGACCAGCGCCGGCGGTTGAGAGATAAATTTAAACGGGATCTGCTGGTAGAACCATCTGCAGTTACCGTCACTTCATTAGATGAGGATTTTCTTAAGCGGGCTATTACCACAGTGGAGAAAAATCTAAACGATCCGGAGTTTGAAACCGAAATTTTTGCCGAGGCGCTTTATGTAAGTCGGAGCCAATTGCACCGTAAACTTACCGGTTTAACCGGACAGACCCCCGGAGAATTTATTCGAACCATCCGCCTGAAACGGGCTGCCCAGTTGCTGCAGAAGCGAGGCGTGAATGTTTCGGAAGTAGCTTATGAAGTTGGATTCAATAATTTATCCTATTTTGCCAAGGCCTTCCGCCGGCAGTTCAATTGTTCCCCATCGGAATACCTGGAAAAATCCGGGTGATTTTTTAAACCACCAAGATTTTTAAAATACTTTCCTATGGAATACACTGAAAGTGTCCACGAATTATGCGCTTGCCCGGCTTTTAACGGAAATTAACACTAATAACCTTATCACTATTAAAGTTTAAGTTAATAATTCGTGCAAATTACTGAAATTCCTGCCTGCCGTGCACTCGTCAGGATGGCAATGCTGGATTGGGCAGTCAGGCAGGCGTGGATAAATTTTAAACCACAAAGGCTTCAAGGCACCAAGAAATCCACCAGGTCCTTTTAAAAAATTCCCACAGAATACACTGAAGCAGTCCACGCCTGCCCGGCCTTTGACGGGAATTTCAGTAATTTTCACGAATCATACCTATAAACCTTAATAGAAGTATCTACTATTAGTGTAATTCGTGAAATTCGTGGACAGGTTTTAGCCTATCGTCAATAATATCCCTCCCATGCAACACCAGTGTCAAAAGTTGACACAGGAGTGTTAGCAGACCACTTTCATTTAGGATTATCTTTATACCGTTGCAAAAATTAATGTTTTAAGGAGTCAGTAAAAATGTCAACTTCCTCTGCTTCCATAATCATCCATCGCCCGGTAGAGGAAATATTTTCCTTTATCAGCGATTATCATAATGACTGGAAATGGCGTTCCCGACGAATTGATTTTCAGAAATTAAATGATACCGATCCTGCAGAATTTATGGTAACGCAAAAATATTTTCCACTGTTAAATCATAAAATACACAGCAGCTATCAGCTGATTGACTACTCTAAAAACGAGCACATTATTTCCCAGATTCAGGTCGGAAAAATTCAGGTAATTGATAAAAGACAGGTTAGATCATTAGAAACTCACCTCACATGCTTCGAATACAGCCTTGATATTAAATTATCCGGAATTCTAAAAATATTTGGCCAACTACTGACCCATAGATTATATTACCATCTCAACCAGGATTTGCAATGGTTAAAAGAAATGCTGGAGAAATTAGCCATTCCCTATTCGCAAAGAGAACTTCCGGATCTCAGACCAACCTTTACAACCGAAAGCACCCGGTTATTAGGATTAACATAAAGTTTTCAAAAAATGGTGTTTAGAACATTTTGTTAAACTGAGGAGGAAAACCATGACTTAGCTGGAAAGGATTCTAAGTAAGAGTTTTGATTAAAAGAAATTAATTGAAAAACTAAAACAAAATTTGGAGAATGAAGATGAATATTTTCTCAATCACTAAGAAAACCAAAAGCAGTATTATGCTAATGATTTTTCTTCTGGCCGGACTTTTTATCCATCCCTCAGCCATCCTGGCCCAGCTTTCCGGATCCTATACTATCGGAACTGGAGGGAACTATGGCACTTTTACTGCGGCGGTGAGCGCTCTGAATGCTCAGGGAGTAAGCGGGGCGGTCACATTTAATGTGCTTAATGGTAGCTATACCGAACAGATCGAGATCAATGCGATTACTGGCAGCAGTGCGGTAAATACTGTCACCTTCCGTGCCCAGAGCGGCGTGGCGGCCGATGTTACCCTGCAGTTTGATCCGACTTCCGGATCCAATTATATCGTTCGATTTAATGGCTCCGATTATGTAACCTTTCAATATATGACTCTTACTGTCACCGGTACGTCTTATGGCCGGATTTTTGTATTAGGAGACAATTCAGATAACAACCGAATTCTAAATTGTATATTGAATGGCGTATCAACAACCGGAGTGAACAATATCTTTACCGGAGTATTTTGTGATCCAACCACTACTACTTCCGATAATCTGAACATCAGCAATAATATTTTTAATCAGGGAAGCTATGGAATTTTTGCTGAAGGAGTAAATACTACCACTTTGGCATCCGGCACCCAGATCCTGAACAACACCTTCAATAATGTCCGCCGGGGAATTGAGCTCAATTACCATCTGGCTCCGGTGATCACGGGCAATGTCATCACCGCCCTGAGCGACCGCGGCATCGAACTCACCTACTGCGACGGCGCCCTGGTGGTTACTAAGAACAAGATCAGTGTGGTCAACACCTACGCCCTCTACCTGTACGGCTGCGACGGCGGAGTTCCTCCCG
>MESS01000040.1:17525-19005 GCA_001771055.1 Caldithrix sp. RBG_13_44_9 | reverse complement strand
TCTGGAAACCAGGTATCTGGATTTTTTGACCGTGCAGACAGATTCAGGAATGGTCAAATCATATTACCTTCAATATTTTTCTCAGAAAATGGAGGAAACTGCTTTTGAAGAGATTTTCATATTCACCGGGGACTCTAAATTGCTTCTACAATCCCAGATAAATCAGCAGGGACAGGATTATTTGCCGGCATTGATCTTGAACAAGAAAGAGATCTATGATCTGGGGTCAGGTGACATTATCACCTCTCCACCATTTAAAAGTCAGGATGGAAACTGGTATTTATGGGGATTTTACCGCATCGACCAGAAATATTTTTTAGGCGTTCAGGAAAGTGCCAGCCGGCTGGCGCGAGTTGACCGTCTGGCAATGGTGTTTGGATTCATTGGTCTGGGGGCAGTATTGGTCACCCTGATTGCCGGATGGTTTTTGGCAGGGATGATCTCCCGGCCGGTAGAATATCTGGTTAAATTCAGCCAGGAGTTGGGAAAAGGTAATTTCAGGGCCGTACCTCCCGGAAATATTCACGGTGAATTTTCAACCCTGGGAAAGGCACTGAATAAAATGGCACTCGACCTGGAAAATCAGGATAAAGAGAAGGAAGAAATGCTGGCTCAGATCGCCCACGAACTCAGAAATCCTTTAGGCGGGATTGAACTATTAGCGGGGCTGGTGAGGGAGGATTTTGTTAAACAAAACCTGGATCAGACCTATATTTCCCGGATTGTAGAAGAAATCCAACTTTTAAAAAACCGGCTGAATGAATATTTAAATTACAGCCGACCGGTGCAGGTCAATGCCAGATGGGTAGACCTGCCAGCGCTACTGACGGAATTAGATACTTCTTTATCAGCCAGACTTCAGCAGAAACAACTGAGTTTAACCTATACCGGAAAAACTGATAAAATCTGGTTCGATCCGGTTCATCTGCGGCAGATTCTGCTCAACCTGATCTCGAACAGCATTGATGCTTCTCCGCCAGGTGGAAAAATCGTGATTGTCTCACAGCAAAACGAAAAAACAGTGATCCTCTCAGTCAGTGATCAGGGAAAGGGAATTAAACGGGAAAATATCACCAAAATATTTGAACCCTTTTTCAGCACCAAGGAGGACGGGATTGGTCTGGGATTAGCAGTATGTAAAAAACTCTGCCTGGAAAACCAGGCAACTATTTATGCCGAAAATAATTCCGGGCAGGGCTGTACTTTTTATATCGTGAAAGGAGCTCCCGATGATACTATCAACTGAAGGGATGAAGCTTTTCTGAATTCAAAAGTTTTTAAAATAAATGTGAGGAAAAAACCAGAGAAACTATAATAAATTGAAACCAATAAAATCTGAGCGAGATAAATACTACGGTTAAGGATCTGAGGGAATGAAATCAATTACCATCATGATTGTGGAAGATAATGATACGATGCGCCTGGGCATGTCCGAGAGCCTGCGGCGGGAGAATTATACCGTGCAGGAATATCCAAATGG
>MESS01000040.1:14190-17406 GCA_001771055.1 Caldithrix sp. RBG_13_44_9 | reverse complement strand
TCGAAGTCTTGATGATCTCTGCCTATGGCACCATCGATATCGCTGTGCAGGCCATGCAGGAAGGGGCAGTGGACTTTCTTACCAAGCCCTTCTCACCTGAAGAACTTCGCATCCGGGTAAAAAAAATTGTTGAAAAAATTCAGGAAAAAGAAAAACGAGAATTGCTGCAAGAAGAGAACCAATTTCTGCAGGACATGATCTATCGCTCTTATGATGAGATCGTGGGCCAATCGCCCGAGATGCAAAAAGTTTTTTCAGTGATTGAACGAGTGGCCACTCAGGATTCCACAGTCTTGATCGAAGGTGAAAGCGGTACCGGCAAAGAACTGGTAGCACGGGCTATCCACCGCCAGAGCCTGCGGGCCGGAAAACCTTTTATCAAGGTGAATTGCGGGGCCCTCAATGAAAATCTGCTGGAAAGCGAACTGTTTGGCCATGAAAAAGGAGCCTTTACCGGTGCTATCCGCCAGAAACGCGGGCGGTTCGAACTGGCCGATGGCGGTACCCTTTTTCTGGATGAAATTGGCGATATCTCTCCGACCATGCAGGTCAAACTTTTGCGGGTGCTGCAGGAACAGGAATTTGAAAGAGTGGGTGGTGAACAAACTCTGAAGGTGGATGTGAGGATCATTTCCGCTACCAATAAAAATCTCCCTGACCTGTTGCGCGATGGACGCTTCCGGGAGGATCTGTTTTACCGCTTAAGCGTCATCCCGATCAAGCTTCCGCCGCTGCGCGAGCGAAAAACCGATATCCCTCTGCTGGCCAATTTTTTCCTGCAGAAAATCCTAAAGACAAAAACAGGCAGCCAAAAAACCATTCCACCGGAGAGCCTGCAACTTTTCAGTGATTACTTCTGGCCGGGCAATATTCGGGAACTGGAAAATCTGATCGAACGACTGGTAGTCATTTCTCCGACCGAAGAACTCAGCCCTACCCTGGTGGCGCAGCAATTAGGGAAGACTGCGGCCCCTTCACCGACCCATGATGAAGGAACTCTGGATCAGGCTTTGTATATTTATGAAAAAAATATGATACTTCAGGCTCTAAAACAGGCCGGAGGAATAAAGAATCAAGCGGCTAAGCTTCTGGGAATCCGCACCAGCACTTTATATTATAAAATGGAAAAATATGGAATATTAAAATGACCAGAGGTTTCATCAGCTTCATTATTTTTATCTTAACGATCAGTCTTTCCCTGGCAGGAAACATCAGTCAGGTAGAAAAACAACTGGAGACCGAGATCTTCGAGCACTCGCTGCTGCAGAAAAAACTGGATTCATTGCGGATTACTCTGGAAAGATATGCCCGGCAGATAGAATCGGAAAAAAAATTGGGTACCGTGGAAGAGAAAAAAATCCGCGGCTGGTTCGAAGAAATCAATGGTATCAGCCGGGAAATAAACCTCCTGGAAAAAAAATCTCAGACTCTACAACAGAAAATTTTGCAGACCAGAACCAGACTGGATACTTACTATTCCGAAGCCATCGATTCCCTGCAGGAGCTTTCCAGGCAGACCTCTGAGCAGCAGAAACTGGTTGAGATCAATGAGTTGATCCTGGACTATACCGCGAAACGTATCTCGGTATTGCCGGCCTTCACCGCCTTTTCCTTCGACCCGCAAAAGATAACCGGGATTTCCCTGCGGGAGACCAGAGACTCACTTGAGTATGCTATCTATCTGGATTATTTGACCAACGCCCGGAAAGAAGTAAAGACCATTCTCCATTCTATTGAAATTACCCGGAAAGAACTGGATGATCTGTTGTGGTTGCAGCAGCGTAGCAATCGCTTTTTAGAAGAACTGGATGAGAATAGGCCAATGGCCCTGTTTTCGCAGACATCCAGCAGTGATAGAACAGCTCAGCCTACCTTTGGTTCAAACGAACTATCTGAGGGGGAGAAGATATCAATGCAGACCCAGACACAATCTCTTTTCAACCTGTTAAACCAGCTTCCCGGTGAAACCTCTAACTATTCCTGGACTGCGCCGCTGGATTCCGGCAGGGTATATCTCACTCTGGAAGATTACCGGAAAACTTTGCAGGATGCCGAAAAATTTCTGAAAAACTATCAAAAACTGCTTGACCACAAAATCAATTTCAAATAACCAAAATTCACCTGCTATCCCACAAAACAATCTCGGCTCCAGCCAAAAAGCAACACCTTGCATCGCTTGCCCAAAAGGTACTAAATTTCTGTCCATGAAAAATTCCTGCTGCTTCTGGAATATTCTGCTTTTTCTCCTTTGCCTGCCGGCCGTTTCCATCCCTGCTGAATTAGACTTGCGGTTATCCGGCGAAGCAGGTCTTTACCGGACCCAGACCTCCATACAAAACAGCAATGCCAACTTTATTTCCCGTTTCAGCGGGTGGCTAAAGCTGCAGGAGTCAACCACCCGGAGTGTCTGGAATCTTTCCCTGCAGCTTAAACCAGAGTTCTACCAGGGTGATCTTAGTTATTCCGCCTTGAAATTTATTTCCAGGGGACAATTCTCCCAGACGAAAAACAGCCGGCAGTGGGGCCTGGGATTCGATGCCCGGAAGTATTCCTATTTTTCCATGGACAGAAATTCTACCTTTGATTTTTTTAAACTAGAGGGATTTTTCTCAACCTATTTTTCTAAAAAATTTAATTTCACGGTAATACCAGCTTATTACTACCGGGACCTTACCACCCAGCAATTAGATGCATTTTCCGGCGAATTCAATTTCGGTGCTCATTCCGGCAATAAATTTAATATTGGCTTAGGCAGTTATTTGGAAAATTTCCGACTGTCAGCTGATCTTTTTCCCAGCTTTACAGCTGCCCGACAATCGAATGTTGGCTGGCGCTGGGGTCCCGAATTTACCATCAATTACCTGAAAAAAGTTTATTTTAGTCTGCGATATATTTTTCTCTGGCATCATTCTGAAATCACGATCTCTCCCTCCTATGAGCAATACCTCCGGCTATTCATCAGCCGTAAAATCGTAAAAGACTGGATGGTGTTTTTCGTGGTCGATTATTTCTGGAATGATATCCGGTTGCAAAAAGATCAAAATGAAGCACTCCTTTATATACCTTTTGAAAATGAAAATCACGTCGACCTGAAACTGGAAAAATTATTACAAAAAAATCTATTTTTGTCCGGCCGGATAGGTTATTTCAAAGATAATTATATACTGCCAGAATTTTCGGTGGAAGGCTGGCAGGCTCTGTTAGGACTGGAACTGG
>MESS01000040.1:11145-14184 GCA_001771055.1 Caldithrix sp. RBG_13_44_9 | reverse complement strand
AAAGTAAAGACTCACCAGGCCCATCATACTAAACAGACGTCTGTTCTTTAAAACTCTTAGTTCCCGACCAAGAGGGAAATTTTGTCGCCAAATTGTTCAATCTGGTTCATCTCCTGTACCAGGAAGTACAATTTTTATCATTCAGTCCAGAATAGAAAATTTTTAACCTACATATTTTCAATGATTTAAGTATAAGTAATATCATTGGCATGGAGTTTGACCATATTATAAAGCGGATAGAAGGAATAAATTCATGATTCGAAATTTACAAATGATCCTGTTAATCAGTCTGATCCTGTTGATGGAATATTCTTTTGCCCAACCTGGTGAAGGAATACCTGATCTGGAACGCCAGCTGAATCGGCTGGAAAATAAGATCAGGGAGGCCAGGCACCTGGTACAGTTGTTAAATAATCCAGAATTAAATGAACCCGTCCAAATGGCAGAATATCAATATCAAGAAGCCCGTGCCACTTTCCAGAACGGTCAATATATCCGCTGCCGTAATCATATCCGATTGGCATACAACTACCTGGGGCAATTATATCAACATTTAAAGAGCAATACCGATTTTATCAGGAGATACCAGGAGAAGCTTGATCAAAAGATACAAGAGGCTGAACAAATAGTGACTGAATCTCAGAATGCAGAGGCTGCCAAGTTGCTGAATAAAGCCCGTTATTACCGGGAGAAAGCGTTGCAGATGCTCAACGGGGATCAACCGGAAGGAGTTTTCCGCAATTACTTTATTGCCTTGTACTTTGCGGAGAATGCCAGTCGGCTGGCAGGCGGCCAGGATGTGCGGGACGGCAAAGATTTTAATCGGTATATTGAAGACAGCCGGGAACTGCTCCGGCAGGTAGAAGAACTGGCCGCTTCAGAAACCAACCAGACTATTCAAAATTTCATTCAAAGGGCCGGATCACAATTAAATGACGTTCAGAATCTCTATGATCAAAAATTATACCGTCAGGCCATCCAGAAATTACTACTGGTGAACCGTTTCCTGTACCGGGCGCTGGACCTGCTGGATAACCAGCCGGCTTCCGTCAGTGAAAGAATTGATTCTGATTTACAATCCCTGGATAACCAGATTTCTGATTTGCAGAGAGAAATAGCGGGAAATACCAGCCAGGGGGTCCGGAACTTATATGACAGAATTATTTTCCTGACTGCGGAAGCCAGAGAAAAATTCAGACTGCAGGAGTACAGCACCGCCAGGCAGAGGATCAGTCTGGCCAATCGTTTACTCTTTCAATTACATCGCTTGCTGAACAGTTCAGCTGATGCACCAGAACTCCAGCTAGAAAATCAAATTCAAACTGCCGAGATCATGCTGAATACGCTGAAAACCGAACCGCTGGATCATTCAGGTTACCAGAATCTGCTGCAGCTGCTGGAAAATACTTACCTGAAAGCCAGGGAAGCCTACTCGCTTGGGAATCAAAAGCTGACCTGGCAATATCTTAAATTTTTTAATGGTCTGGCCTTAAAATTACATCAACTAAGAACCGCCACCAACGTAACGGCAGTGACCGCCAACATCAGTCAGGAAAATTTAAACCGTTTGAAAATTATACTGGATAATGCTCCTGCCGGCTGGCAGCAGGATCAGAACCTGCAATTCAAGTATGAAAATGCTGGTCATTTATATCAAATTGCCCAGTCCGCCTTTCAACAGGGCAATTATTCCCTTTGTAATGAAATGAGCCGATTGGCAACAAACTTAATTATCCAATAAACTTATATCCCAGGGCCCGGGAAAAATTTGAAAAATTAATAATCAAGAAGGAGGTTGTAAAAATGAGAAGACTCTCGTTCACTCTGATAGCAGGACTCTTGGGGTTATTACTGGTTAACGGTTGTCAAAAAGATACCGGTTCAGCCTTGACCGACGAGCAAATGGAAGAACAGTCAATCCAGGATTTAATGACCAACGAAAATACCGAGGAAAGCGATTACCTGGCAGACTGGGGGATTGATGACGGCAGTGAAGATCATATGTTCAATGGGTATTCCACCTTTTCTCCCGGTTCATTCCTGCCTAAAGTAACCGATTTTATCCCTGATGTAGTCCGATTCGGACGCAAACTGAACCGTCAGATTCCACGGACATTCATTACCGAGCGGATTTCCGAGGATACGATCATTGTGCATATGGAAAGAGCCTGGACCGGTCAGTTTGTGATTTTCCAAAAATTAGACAGTACGGCTGGATCTCCAGATACCATGATTATTTACCGAAAACCTTTAACCCACCTGGTGAAAAGAACCTCCATTCTGACCAAAAGAATTGAGGATGAAGAGGCCATGCGGGATCCCCGTCGCCGTTGGAAATTAGCAGCAGTCTCACTGGGATTAGGAGAAAGCAGACCGACCAATACCGTTCAAATTCAGCAGGTGGAAGTAAACAGCAGTACCGGGGACTTTTACTCTTTCACTGATCCATTACATACCATTTTGAGTATTCCGGAAGACCTTCCAGCCTTTTTACCTGGAGAAATCGTGATGGTAAAGGTGTGGGTAAGCAATTCTACCACCCTTCCGGTAATAAATCCTGCTGATGGTTCTACCGAAACCTTACTGTTGCACTTCGGAGTCAATCGGATGCATCGTGCCCGGAAGCAGTTTGAATACCGCGGGATCGATCCGAATAACGGGTATCATGTTTTTGAAGGACAATGGATGGTCCGGGAACCAGTCAGACGGCCGTTCCATGCGGTAATTGATGCCATTGACAACGGAACGATTTATGATGATGATGGAAACACTTACCCATATAACTCAACAACCTGGGGAATTCCATACCGGGTGGTTTTGAACAAATAGTTATGCAAGACCCTGTAATACTCCTCCCAAGTGCCCGGGTGAAAATCAACCCGGGCACTTTACTATTCATGGTAACTTGGTTCTTATCTGTGAGATGTCGTTTTAAAGAAAATATCCAACGGGAAAAACCGACAACAGTGATATTATCGAAAAAGAATAACTCCCCTGCTCTTTTGACAAGTACTCTCTTACATATTTTTTTATTACTTA
>MESS01000040.1:8365-11135 GCA_001771055.1 Caldithrix sp. RBG_13_44_9 | reverse complement strand
TTCTGCCGAGCAAAATTTATTTGAGATTTATCAATCCCGGAAAATGCAGATCCAGTTTCTTTCCCAGAATTTTCCTCCACCCGATAGTTTGATTTTTAATTTAATTTCCGAAGCCGAGCTGTTTGCCGGACAGGAAAATTACCCCATCGCCATAAGCCTGCTGGACCAGGCCATTGAATTTTATACTCAGGGCGAGGAGACGGGGGGGACAGGAAAAATCCCCTATCAATTGTCATTCAACAACAATCAATTAGCTTTACCGCAAAAAGTTGACAGCTACTCAGTCTGGCAAATAGTGGCGGAGACCGGAATTGACTATTCCCGGAATGAATACGAACTGAATTATCTGGAAACAGACAGTGTCATTCTGGATGAAATCAACAATCCATACGCGGCTATACGACTGTCGCGGATCAGCGACTCAGACGGCAGATCATTCAACCTCTCCAATTACAACCGGCTGGACCGGAATTTATTCCAAAACAGTTTATTTCTATCATGGGAATCCCTTGACTACCAGAACAACTGGCGCCTGGAAGGACATACTGACTTGTTCTGGTTATTCAATGATTCGCTGGGCAATTTTTGGGAGAATGAATTGCGGGCTTGCTGGAATAACCTGTTCACCCCCAGCAAACGACTCTTTTTGCAATCGCGTCTGCGTTATAAACTGTTTTTCCCGGCAGCCGAAAATTACCGAAACCTCTTCAGCGGCGAATTACTGGGAGCAATCCGCCAACAATATGGTATCTTGCGCTGGCTGGAATTCTCCCTGCGCCCCTCAGTTTATCAGGAAAACCAATCGCAGGGCTTGAAGTATTTGCAGCTTCACAGTCAACTGCAGTTCAATCAAAGAAGTGATTACAATAAATACTGTCTGCTGAACGTCAATTACTACTTCCGTGATTTCCAGAGCACTGAATCCTATAAAAATCAATATCAGGCGGTCAGACCTACCGCAGATATCGAATGGCCATTTCTTACATTCCTTGGAATACAAGTCTCCGGAGAATGGGAAAGCAGGAAATATAAAAAACCGGACCTCAGTTATTCTGATTTCCAGTTTGCCTCGCTTACTGCCCAGTTGAAATATTATTACGATAACCTCAAATCATTCGGCCTGGGATATGTTTATGAGCATGAAAAACATTTTGCCAATTCAGCTGCTGAATTGTCGCTGATCCAGCAGGAAAATTTTACCAGCAGAGGAGTCCTATTCTCTTTAGATATCTTAACCACCGGCGGTCTGATGATCTCTCTGAGTTACCAGTATCTCCGGCGTGATTATCCTTATGGCGGTGCCGATGACCTGCTGGGAATTTACCGTAACCGGAATATCCAGAATATTGCGGGGTTCGGATATATTCCGCTGAACAACCACTGGCAGTTTCAGTTTTATGCCAATTACGATCATGATCGGGACCGGGATCATGAAAATAATGACAATTTCAGTACTCTTTTTAATATCAGTCTGCTCTATAAATTTTAGTCTGCCTTGCCTCCCATTACTCCCGGATAATCCTGATTTCTTTGCCGATGGTGATCATTTTTTTTCAATTTACTACCGCTTCGCTTTGGTGCTTGTATTTTTCGCTGATTTCCTGTATATTTTCCGGAATTTATTACCAGGGAGAGCTATGAAAAGGAATCGTATCATTCTGGATGCGATGGGTGGAGATAATGCCCCTCATGAAATCATCAAAGGGGCAGTGCTGGCCTGCAAAGAATCTCCTTCCCTTCAAGTGTTACTGGTCGGACAGGAAAATCAAATCAAAGAAAACCTTAAAAAATTGGACATTAGCGGCCTGAATTTTGAGATTTTTCCGGCATCGGAAATTGTCACGATGAAGGATCCCCCCAAGATTGCAGTGGAAGAAAAAACAGACGCTTCCATCAATGTGGCCTGCCGGATACTGGCAGACGGTGAAGGGGAAGCACTGGTAAGTGCCGGTAATACCGGGGCCACTATCTTGTCCTGCGCCAAACATTTACCCAAGATTGAGGGAGTGGAACGGGGTGCTTTAGCAGCCATTTTTCCAGCCATGAAACAGAAACACAGCGATCCGGGTCGTACCATCATGCTGGACGTAGGAGCTACCCTGAACTGTTCGGTCGCTCAATTGATCCAATTTGCCACCATGGGAATTCATTATGCCAAGGAAGTTTTTGAAATTGAACAACCGAGGATTGGACTTCTGAACATCGGAGAAGAAGAGACCAAGGGTCACGATGTCCTGGTTGAAACCTATTCGCTGTTGAAAAAAATCGAGCATGCCCAATTTATCGGTAATATTGAAGGGAAAGATATCATGCGGGGAGTAGCGGATGTTATAGTCTGTGAAGGGATGATCGGAAATATTGTATTAAAAGCTCTGGAGGGGGCAGCCGAGATGGGAATAGAGACCGGTAAAAGGATCTGGAAGAAGAGCCTGATGGCCAAATTAGGCCTGACCCTGCTGGCGCCGATGCTGAAAAAGATCAAGAAGCGAGTAGACTACTCCGAATACGGAGGCGCCCCGATACTGGGATTTGAAAAACTGGTAATAAAGGCCCATGGGCGTTCAAAGGCCAAAGCTATAAAAAATGCACTTTTGATGGCCGAAGGGTCTTTAAAACATGATCTGTTATTGCATATTAAACATGATATTTTTAAATATAATCAGATCTTTTTCCAGGTATATTAAATCAGCTAAAGGGCTGTTTTTGATCATAAAAAAGGCGAACAGAAATTCGCCTTTTTTTATTAACTGGATTGGGTCAAAAGAAATAT
>MESS01000040.1:718-8354 GCA_001771055.1 Caldithrix sp. RBG_13_44_9 | reverse complement strand
AGATTCCCTGAAAGTTGATTTTCCCCGGCGATGGAATCGATCTTGATACAGTCCGTGTGAACTGCAACCAGTTGCCGGTCTTCAAAATATAAATCTGACTTACCGAGGATTATACCTCCCCAACCAACCTGCAGAATCCGGGCAGTATGACCATGCCTGGAGACAACAATTTCCGGTTCATTCATAAAGGTGTGAGTATGGCCTCCGACGATCCAGTCGATTCCATTTACCTGGCTGGCCATTTCAAGATCGGAAGGCCGCTCTTCCTTATATTTGTATCCCAGGTGAGACAGCACGATCACCAGATTACACTGTTGGTCTTTGCGCAAGTAAGATACCACCGATTGCAGAGATTTATAGGGATGACGGTAGCTGACTCCCTGATGATTATCTTCCGCCACCAGATCAGCGAAGTCTATTCCGACGGCGGTAATACCAACTTTAATAGCCCCTATTTGCCGGACAGTAAAAGTCTTGATAAAGGGACGCAAAACGGATTTACCAAAATCATAATTACAATTCAGGATATCAAATTGAGCATAGGATAATGCATTAGCCAGGGAATCCACCCCGCTGTCAAATTCATGATTTCCCAGGGTACTGGCGTCATAGCCGCAGGCGGTCATTGTTTCGTATTCCACCCGGCCTTTATAGAGATTAAAATATGGGGTTCCTTGTAAAACATCACCCCCGTCCAGGAGCAAAACATTGGGATTCTGCTGGCGGATACGGTCAATCAGAGTGGAACGTCGTGATATACCGCCTAATCCCTGATGCTTTCCCCCATCGAGCGGAAAGGGATCAATGCGGGAATGAGTATCATTGGTTTGCAGTATGGTTAACCGGTCTACTTTTTTTTCAGCCCGGGCTTTTTTGATCCAGACATGGGGAAAAAAACAGGCCAAACCTGTCAATATACCCTGTTTGACAAAATCACGCCGTTTCATAATTTAGTTCTCAATTTTTGTCATAGCAGTTTTTAACTCCAAAGAGGATATTCATTTCTCTTCTGAACAACACACTCTCTCGCGTTTGGTGTTTTTGAATTGCATTCATTCTTTGCAGCAATCGATGTAGAAAAATCACTCTTACATGAATCAATAACAGGAATATCGCAGTTTGGACTTAACTGCCATTTTAGGGACTTCCGATTACTCAAAAATTTCTTTAATTGCTTTTTCAACATGTTTTTCTACGTCAAAAACTTTTAGATGTTCTATAAGCTTAATGCGATCGTCTCCACTAACATATGTGAGGTGACCATTCTTATCTCGTGATTCCCTTGCTTTACTCTTAACATAGCCAGTTTGACAATCCATAGTTAATAGATTTGAAGAAATATCTTTTCTAACAAAAAAAGCATTCGAGCCAGCACTGTTAGAACCTACAAAACTATACCCCTTCTGCACCGCGAGTAAACACAATGCTTTCAGTGAGGCACCAAAATACAGATTCGAATAATGCGCGTCTGTCCTGTTAAATTGTTCTTCGTAGGGAACTGTGATGGGAACTTTACATCCGAATATACTATTGTACTCACAAATTACAATTCGAGGAGAGATTATGTTTATAGCTTGCCAAATCCAATAGTCATTTCCATCTATGTCTATACTCAGTAATCCAATGTCTCCCTTTCCACCATTACTACTGATGAGTTCATTTATATTATCCTTTGTCACGAATGCATTGATGGCCGTAAGATCGTATCGCCAATAGAGTTCACTTTTTTTTATTCTTTCAATAAAGCTAGGGTTACCATCAATTAATAATCCCCTCCAATTATTGTGAATCAATAGAAAGCGGGTGTTTGACTCATGATAATCCTCCACACCAAATTCAACAAACATTTTATTCTCAATTGGGACTCTTGAGATGAGATACTGAATGATGCCATCCTCATCCCATTGGGAAAATACCTTGAATCCTACATCGAGTAATCGAAGAGGATCTTTTTTCTCAGCTAATTCTTTGATCAGAATCTGTGCGAGAAGAATACGATTTTGTTCTATATCCTGTTCAAGAGAATGAATTTTCGAAAGAAGCGGTGATGTTATCTTTTTCAAGATTTTTTTTAATAACATTTTCATTGAATCTCCAGATTCGATTTATATCGCTCAATAATATTAGTGTACTACATAGATATGGAACTTATTATTCTCCACTTTTCCGAAAGACGATTCGGCCATCGATCTGGGCTGTAACCTGGCGGCCGGCGGCCTGAATTTCTTTAATTTCATCGATAATGGCATCGCGCAGGGTAATGCCCAGCAGCGTTTTCGGCACCTGGCTCAAAATATTAAACCGGTTTCGGCCGCTGTCCGACAAATAGTCTGTGGTCACCAGGTAATACAGACTATCACTCACTGTTGGTTGACCCTGGACGGTAAACCGCGCCAGATTTTTATCCAAAAATTCTAACTGCATTCCCGACACCGCCTCACCGCCTGCCTCCCCGATCTCCTTAGCCAGAGTGATGAGCTGTGCACCTGTCATCGGTAAGATCACCAGTTCATTTTCAAAAGGCATAACCTCATAAATTTTGCCAAGAGTAATGGGGCCTTTTTGAATATCAATCCGTAATCCACCATTGTTGGTCATAGCGGCATCCACCGGTTGCTGGAATTCCTTGACAGCACGCTTGAGCATCAGATCTGCCACAAAATTATTAAGCGGGGCTTCCGGCTTTCCTTTTTTCAGATCCAGCGCTGCATATCCAATGACTACTGACATTTTATCATCCAAATCCGAACGGTATGGATAAATCAATGCCTCCAACTCTGGAGCCGGAGAAATTGTAGAATCAATGGGAATACCGCGACTTTCTATTCTGGTTATTTCCCGGGATTCAGTTCCGGCCTTGGTACCAGCACAATTGATAATCAGGATTACCGCAATTATGGCGGATAAAAATATGTTCAGGCTGGTTATGCGTTTCATCTTCTTGACTCCACTTCTTTCATTTAGCGGCCCCGGAAAAATGGTTCGATTCTTTCAGGCAGATGCGATAAACAGCCACCTGATAATTTTTCCCTTTGAAAGCGACACTTGAATCAACCGAGTGAAAAACAAATCCATTTTCACCCAGACTGTTGAAAAATTCCCGGGCAATTTTCCGGTTAGGTTCACTTAAAAGAATCTGTCCGCCGGGGGATAATACATTGGTAAATATCCCGATGAGCGGATTGAAAAATCTTTTTTCATAGACCACATCGGATGCCAGGATCAAATTAAATTTTTGCGGAAGAGTGGCACTTCTCCAGTCCAACAGCTGCATGGCCGGGGATTTGTCTAAATTCATCAACCAGTTTAGTTCTGTTAATCGCAACGCATCCGGCTGATAATCGCTGACCAATACCTCTGCTCCCTTCCGGGCAGCAGCCATACCTGCCAGTCCCACTCCACAGCCTAATTCGATGGCAGTGACTCCGGCAGTAATTTCTGCATTACCGATGATATACTGCGACAGGGCAATGCTGGAGGGCCAGAGCTCTGCCCAGTAAGGCAACCGTTCATCCTTTACTCCTATACTCTCCGGACCCTGTTCGATGAGCTCATCCAGCAATTGATCGATATTTTTGATGGCTGTGATGGTGAATTGATATGGCTCTATCTGCAATGGCAATTGCTCCAGCTCATACCGTTGTGAAAAGTACTGATAGAGACTGTCGAATCGCTCAGCTACATGAAGGTTTGGAGGCAATTGTATGGCCATATCGATTAACCTGAGATTGATTTACCTGCTATCCACTTTAATTTTATTGAAGGCCAGCATACCAGGCAAGTAGTTCAGACTGACCATTCAATCAAATCAAATTCCTGGCTGGGAACATCTAATTCGATGAGATTCATCCTGGGAAATTCTTCTAACGGTTTACCGTTTAACTTGGCCAACAATTGGAAACCGAGAACCTCACCCGATTTCAACTTCAGATCCTTAAAGGAAATTCCCAATTCGAGCAGGCGATCAATTTTATAGGTTGGCTCCAGACTGTTGCGTTTTTGGATTTCTTCTTCCAGTTCAAACTTTTCGATTACTCCGCGAAGTGGCGAAAGAACTACTGTTATCGGTCTGGGACGTTTGATGGCCAGAACAAATTCAATGAGAGGATCCGGCTTGGTAAGGAAATCCAGCCGCAGAAATAAACTTTTGGCATTAAATCCTACATATAATTTATCCAGAATCCGGGTAACCTGGTGCATAGAGGATTGCGGGGTCTTAGCGATATCGTATATCGCAGCTCCCACCCATTCATAAAAATGGGACGATCTTCCATCCAATACCGGGGTTATAAAATTTTTTGGTTTATAGCTCTGAAAATGATCATAATGCCTTCTCTTAATAGTCTGATATAAAATCGGAGGGATCTCGTGATTCAGCAGACGATAGATTTCCATCAGGTGCTCACGGTAGAGGGAATCGAATTCCATATCATTGGCTGAGGAGTGTTCCTCTCCGTACCACCAATTCCAATCGGACCCTTCAGCTATAAAAATTTTCTCCCAGGCTTGTTGGATCACTTCCTCGGCATGGATCCCTTCACTCTGTTGATTTAATAGAAATTGCCGGGTTTGGGACAGAATATCCCAGGACCGATTATCTTCTTCAGAACCGATCCAGATATTGAAATTACTATTAATCCAGGATCCCGGAAAGATAGTGGTTAACTTATCCGGCTTTTTATTCCGGCGCAGTACCTGGTTGAAAGTAACGGTTTCGATTAATTCATTTTCCGCCAGGGTTTTATATAGATGCCTGAGAAATAGTTTGCCATCTTCCTCATAATATTCCCAGCAATTTTCACCATCCAGAATGATGGGGACCACGAATCGGGAAAGGGAATCCTCACCCTGCTGATCGATGAGCAATTTCCGGATGGCATGCAGCCTTCCCAGCAGGTCCGCCACGGCCTGTTCGTAAGGCCAGTTGCTGTACACAAATCCGATGGCATCAGAGAGATAATGATCCCGGAAAAAAAGATGAATCGAATTTTTAGCCGTGCTCAGAAGATAAGGTTGATAAATGCGAGTTTGAGAAAACTTATCCCTCAAAGTATTGGCCAGGATCCCCTCGTCAGTGGCCGCCCATTGCAATCCCTGTCGGGCAATTATTTCCAGCGCTTCCAGGCTGACACTGCCCTCTGAAGGCCACATCCCAACCGGTTTCCGGCCAAATAATTTTTCAAAATAAGCCAGCCCGCGATCGATCTGGGTCTCGGCATCTTCCGGATGCACAAAAGGTTGCTGCGGCAGGGGAATTCCAGGGGCGGATTCCCGCCCGACATCCGAGTTGCACAGCAATGGTAAAATAGGATGATAAAAGGGCGAGGTACTTAATTCGATCTGATCATCATCCCACATCTCCTTAAAAACGGGAATAATTTTACCGACAATCTGTCTGATTTCCTTCAGCAAGGATTTCTTG
The DNA here is from genome assembly GCA_001771055.1 of Caldithrix sp. RBG_13_44_9. Taxonomy (GTDB): domain Bacteria; phylum Calditrichota; class Calditrichia; order RBG-13-44-9; family RBG-13-44-9; genus RQOF01. Next base: position 2,932 of record MESS01000040.1, on the reverse strand, counting down.
TCTGCCTCGGTAAACATCCGCCCTTTTTTAAACAATTTGGTAATCTCTGCCTTCCGGCGTGACTCGATACCCACCCAGGAAAGATTGTACCATACCTGCAGATCACGGTACTCCTCAGTCGAAAAAGCCTGATAATGCCGGTCAACTGACTCATCTTTGATAAAGTTTTTAAGTTTCAGGTACAACTCATAATAACGAGGATACGGTTTCACCATGTTGTTGATATTGATGATGAAAAAATTATTCAGGATCTTTTTCTTCTCCTCAGGTGTGAGCTTATCGGCTGGTTTCTCAGTAAGATCCCACACCAGATCCGTGGTACCATTTTCGGCATAATCCTGAATCTGGGCTAACAACGACGGCACCAGGTTGAAATTCTGTTTGATTTGCGGGAATTCTTTCAACACCAGCAAAAGATCAAGATAATCTTTCGTGCTGTGAAAACGCACCCAGGGCATCTGATAGATACCGGTACTGCTCTTATAGTACGGTTGGTGCTGATGCCAGAGTATGGCTAATCCCAGTTTTGATTGGCTCATGGCTATTTTGAGACTTTAATAAATTGGAAAATTCTGCTGTATATTTTTAATTTCTCAGCTGACGGTAAGATCAACAACCAACTGCTTACCAGGTAAACGATGAAAACCAGCAGTCGCAGGCTGAGACTCAAATTCAAAGAAGAATATAAGGTATAAATCAGACCGATCAGAAGGAAAAGTACAGCACTCTTCACCGGATCAACAGGAACAGGATATATTTTTTGCGCCACCACCACGATGGATAGCGCCATAATCAGATATGCTAAAACCGTTGCTACCACTGCTCCCCAGATTCCGATTTCCGGAATCAGCCAGATATTACAGAGAATATTAAATATCGCTCCGGCGCCGGTGAACAGAACCATAAAGTGACTTTTCTTATGAATATAAAAGGCGGGTGTGAAAATGACATAGATCCCGAAGAAAAAATAGGAAAGAATAATCCAGGGAATAAAATCAATCCCTTGCCAGTAATCAATTCCCAGGAGGTAAAAGGAATTAAAATAGCGAAAGGTAAGCAAGTCCCGAATGAACAGGGTAATAAAAATGATGATGATCCCTGCCACCAGCAGATAATACCGTAAAACCCGGGAGTAAATTTGCGGAGCTTCCGCTTGTTTGGAAACTTTTAAAAAGAAAGGCTGCCAGGCGTTTCTAAATCCCACTATTATTAATAGCAGAACGCTGGCAAATTTGTAATTGGCATGATAAAAAGCCAACACATCTTTACCTAAATATTTGGTTACTAAAAACCGGTCAATCATTTCGATAGTCATATAGGCAATTCCGTTGGGAAGAAACGGCAGCCCAAACTTGAGCATTTCAGTCAATAGACTTCGATTAAAAGTGAGAGTTAAAAATTTCCAGATAAACGGAAACATCAGCAGCAGGCTGATACCGGCAGCAATAATATTGGCATACAAAATTCCATAAACCCCTAATTTCATTGTGACCACAAACAGAAAATTCAGCATGATCTCCAGAAAAAAGCGGATCATCCGGAACACGGTGAAGGTAATGGCTCTTTCCTCTGCCCGTAAGAGTAAGAACGGGAGATTGGCCAGAGAATCGAGAAACAAAATCACTGCCGATAATTCAATCAAACGATATAATTCCCCGTTAAAAAGTACCACCTGTGAAATGGGACGGGAAAATATAAAAATGAGAATGCTGCTTAATATTCCTGACAGGATGAGAATAAAAAAGGTTGTGGAAAAAACAGTTTTGCGATCCATTTTCCCGAGAAAATAATATCGCAGAAAAGCCGAATCCATCCCGTACATGTAAACAAAATTCATGAAGGCGATGAAAGTATAGACCAGTCCATAATTGCTATACTCACTCATTTCCGGCAGGTATTGGAGATTGGTATAAATGGGGGTCAGGATCAGACCCTGGAGACGCTGCACGGACGTGCTCAGAGTGTAGACCGCCGAATGCCTGAATAACCTGGCAATCCCGGCCGGTTCGTGGTTATTAATGTTTTCCTGTGCTAAATTTTGAATTTCCTGTTCTTCCATCGGATTGATCTCAATTATCAGCTTAAATCATTTCCACCTGGATTATTGGTTGAGAATTTTTACCTTAAAATATAGAAATAAAATCTTCTCTGTGGGCACTGTTTTAACTTCTTTTCAAAAAACACCTCAGGTGAGCTCCAGTTGCAGTCCATCAA
>MESS01000040.1:0-677 GCA_001771055.1 Caldithrix sp. RBG_13_44_9 | reverse complement strand
TGGTGAGATAATTCGTGACTCATGTGTACCAGGTAAGTTTTTCTGGCCCCGATTTTCCGGGCTTCGCTCAATGCCTGTTCCAGAGTAAAATGAGTGGGATGCGGCCTTTCCCGCAGTGCTCCTAAGACCAATACCTCCAGTTTTTCCAACAGCGGATAACTCTCTAGAGGTATATGATTTACATCTGTTAGATAGGCAAAATTACCAATCCGGAAACCATGAATCAGCAGATCCCCATGATAAACTGGGATGGGAAACACCGGCAGGCTCCCAACTTCAAAGGAACGATCCTCAAAAGTGTGATACTTAATCTTCGGAATATCGGACGGATAATTTTGACCATCGAAAACATAAGGGTAGATTCGCTGTAAATGCTCCAGGGTGAGACTGGTCGCATAGATACTTATGGTTTTATTCTGAATAAAATTTATGGGACGAAGGTCATCGAGGCCAAAAATGTGATCCACGTGGTGATGGGTATACAACACCGCGTCAACGGTGGAAATTTTCCAACTCAGTGCTTGCTGCCGGAAATCAATTCCGGCATCGATAACCACACTCATCGATTGAGTTTCCAACCAGACCGATGTCCGGAGACGTTTGTCCCGCGGATCAGATGAGTGACAGGTGGCACACTGGCAGCCAATCAGCGGAATTCCGGTAGAAGTGCCGGTACC
>MESS01000039.1 GCA_001771055.1 Caldithrix sp. RBG_13_44_9 | reverse complement strand
ATTAAAATTTCCCGGTACTTTAATTTTTCGCCCCTCTTTATTAGTAGGTGAGCGTTCAGAATCCCGAACGGGTGAAAAGTTGGGAGAATTTTTCCTTAAAGGTTTGTCACCTTTACTTCAGGGAAAATTGAGAAAGTACCGGGCGATTCAGGCCCGTACCCTGGCTGTTGCTATGGTAGAGATGGCAAAAGTGGAATTAAAGGGAATCCATATTTTTGAATCAGATCAGATCCAGTTCTTTTATGACCGGCTGCAAAAAAATATACAGGCTGGAATCATTCCCGCCATTTTACCCGGGAATCAGAAAGGGAAGGCTTCAGCCTGAATCCTGGGAATTCCCAGGATTCAGGTAAATGTACTTATAATCCCGGACAGAATTTATATTAAGGATCAATTACTTCAGCAGTCTTTGATTTATTCTGAAATCTGCTGCGCAGGATTTCATAGGCAATGGGCACCGTGGAGATCAGAATGATGATGATAACAATCAGACTAAAATTCTTCCGGAAAAATGGCAGGTTTCCCAGATAATATCCAAAAAGGCTGAAGGATACCACCCACACAAAACCACCTGCCACATTAAACATCAGAAATCTTCCGTAGCGCATGGTTCCGATCCCGGCTACAAAGGGGGCAAAGGTACGGATGATAGGAATAAACCGGGCCAGAAAGATCGTTTTCCCGCCATGTTTTTCATAAAATTTCTGGGTGCGGTCCAGATATTCTTTTTTAATGAACCGCGAGTGAGATTCAAATGCCCGGTCACCCACATAATGTCCGATCCAGTAATTCACGGTATCCCCAAGAAAAGCTGCCAGAAAAAGCAGCAAGATCAACCAGAGGATATTCAATTGTCCGACTGCAGCGAAGGCTCCGGCAGCAAACAATAATGAATCTCCCGGCAGAAACGGCGTTACCACAAAACCGGTTTCACAAAAAACGATCAGAAACAGGATGAGATAAACCCACAATCCATAGCCCGAAATGATAATCTGCAGATATTTATCCAGATGAATGATGATGTCGATGGCTTTCAAAAGATATTCCATATACCTCTTACGTTACTCTTGATTGATACTACCACCTGGATCAGAATTTCCGCTGTAAAATAAGGCAGAGCGATTTAATCTTCCACCGGAAACATTTAATATTCTGGTGATGGTAATTATAACAGTGGCAGATGGATTACTATTCCTTTTTTGCGGGAGTATCTTTTGAATACTGAGTTTGATCCCGGGAGACATCCTTCCGGGAAGAGCCGTCCGGATTCAGTGCCTTCTTAAATTCAAAAATGCTCGTTCCGAAGGAGCGGGCAATTCCCGGCAGGCACCTGGCTCCGAATAATAACATGATGATCAACCCGACAATCAGCATTTCACTAATACCGATACCACCCATTATTCATTGTCCTTAATAATTTAATACGGTGATGAATCAATCCGGATAATAACGCTTGAACAGCTTATCCGTGAAGATCATTGCCTCATTCTGACGGGGATTTATTTTCCTCCGTTGAAACTCTTCTTCAATGGTTTTGAAAGTTATACTCCAATCCGATGTTGATTCTAATTTTTTAACAAAATCATTAAACTGATCGGAATTATTCTGGAATAATTTTTTCACGAAACTCGAAACATCTTTCTCGGAAAACAGCGATCCGATACTGGGCAATGGCTTACTTTTCTTCGCTGTGACCTTTTTATCCTCAATCTTACCCGGATCCTCTAAATTATTTCTTCTTTCCAATATTTTCATGTCTACCATAACTTACTCCTATTGCTCCTTTATTTGTTCTATAACCGTGAATTTCAATCAGTAGTTGAACGCCCGGTTATATGAATAAATTTCTCAGTTCATAGATGATCATTGTCTTATTAAATCCCCGAAAACAAATTGAAGATAAATTTTCAGGATTTCTTGGCACGGCTTTTTCCATCCTTTGAGGTGAGTACCAGATAGAAACTATAGAACAGCAATCCTAACAAAAATCCGCCCAGGGCAATAATTAAAATATATGATAAGGTTGAACTCATTTTTTACTCCTTCTATCTCATTGGTTATAATCAAACATTCTCAAGCAAAGTGCTTAAGTCTTCACACTCAGCTAAAACTACAGCCTGTTTGGGAGCTGTGGATTTGAAATAATCAGATACGAAGAGAAGGAAGTCAGCCTTCTTTAGTATGTTCACTCAGTGGGAATTTATAACAGATGAAGGGGAAATTAAAATCCAGATCCAGATTATTATTGTGATAGGTCTTTATAGGTTCGGTAAATCGCTTTTCAATTGAGAAACCCAGGAACGTTCGATTCGCCTGCCAGATCCTGGCCACACCCTTATCCCAGGCCTGGTTCAGTTTGGGATCCAAAAAAATATCACTGCGCAAACCATCCATGTCTTGAAAAAATTGCTGACTCGAGAAGTGATCAGTCTGGATAGGATCTACTTTGCTGACCTGCGGGAAAAAAAACAGGTATAGATAACATAGCAAAAGGAAATAATATTTCAATCTTAAATTACCAGTCATACACTACTACAATCCAAATTTTACTCTAAAAGCGACTTAATATAAAGAAAGTTTAGCGGATTTAAAAATGAATTTTGCCTTCAGCCAGCTTTCCAGTCATTAGAACGGTGCAGTGGCCGGTACTATTTTTTTCCAGAAACGGAAATTAAAAAATGATTTTTCAATTGAACCGTAATCCCGGTAAATCAATACTTGACTGGATAATAATTCCGCCGCCATTCTCTGGGCAATATGTTCCGCCTCTTCCCGCCGGGGATATTCACCAATCACCTCCCCGTTACAGGCAATCCGCCATCTTCCTGCTTTCAAAAAAACTCTAAAAATACTTCTAGCTGCCATCGATTTTTCCCTTTACTGGTCATTATTTTTATTGCCATCTGATAATACATCTCCAATTTTACAGTTATATCTCATTTTCGTTAAATATTTTCAAAACTTTACCGATATCTGGCTGTTATCAACTGATAACTTTTACATTCAGCTGAAAGAATCTAACCGCTTATTGCTGGACAGAACCCGATTCAATGATTTTTCAAACCAGTTTTGTTCCCGGACAGCAAGCGAAATTTTTCCGCTTGATTACATTTGGCTAAATTCTTAAATTTTATAAGTAATTAAAAAATATTGAATAAACTAAATTTTTTTTATGCCCGAACTGCGAAAAGATCCTGTGATTGGCCGATGGGTGATCATCTCTACCGAACGCGGTAAAAGACCATCTGACTTTGCCGATGCTGAAGAAAAGAAAAAAGGAGGATTCTGTCCCTTCTGCTATAATCACGAAAACAAGACCCCTCCGGAAATATTTGCTCTCCGTCCCGATCAATCACCGCGGGATAAACCGGGCTGGACCCTGCGGGTGGTGCCCAATAAATTCCCGGCACTGCGGGTGGAGGGACAGCTGAACCGGCAGGGCGAGGGAATCTACGATAAGATGAATGGAGTAGGCGCCCACGAGGTAATCATCGAAACCCCGGAGCATTTTAAAGATCTGGCCAATATGGAAATTTCCGGAGTACGGGATGTGTTCTGGATCTTCCGGGAAAGAATTCTGGATCTCAAGAAAGACATCCGCCTGAAATATGTGATGATATTTAAGAATCATGGGATGTCAGCCGGAGCTTCCCTGGAACACACTCACTCCCAGCTGATCGCCACTCCTATCATTCCGAAGACGGTGGTTGAGGAGATGGAAGGTGCTAAAGTGTATTTTGATTATAAAGACCGCTGCATATTTTGCGATATCATCCGGCAGGAAATCAATGACGGCTCGCGGGTGGTTTATGACGAAGAACATTTTATTGCCATAGAGCCCTATGCTCCACGGTTTCCCTTCGAAACCTGGATCCTGCCAAAGGAGCACTATTCCCATTTTGAATTTATCTCGGATGAAATGCTCAATCATCTGGCAGTAATGATGAAAGAAGTGCTGGGCCGGATAAACGCTGCGTTGAATTCTCCGCCCTTTAATTTTGTGATCCATACTTTTCCGATGCAGAATGATTCGGAAGAGTCGTATCACTGGCATATTGAATTCATGCCCAAATTGACCCGGGTGGCCGGTTTTGAGTGGGGAACCGGTTTTCACATCAATCCCACCAGTCCGGAAGATGCCGCCCAATATCTGAAACAGATTACGCTTTAAACTTGAGGGTAAAATGAGACAATTAAAAATATGTTATGTATCATCCGAAGTGGTGCCTTTCGCCAAAACCGGTGGTCTGGCGGACGTGGCCGGCGCTCTGCCCATTGCCCTGAAGCAGATGGAGCAGGATGTACGGGTGATGATGGCTAATTATAAATCGATCAATGAGCGCAAGTTTGTACTGCGGGAAGTGATCCGGCTGAAGGAAGTGAAGGTAACTCTAAACGAAGAAACCAAAGTCATAGATGGCAAGACCGCCTTTCTGCCCAATTCGAAGGTCCATGTTTATTTCTTGCATATCCCGGACTACTTTGACCGCAAGGAACTCTATGTTGATCCCACTACCGGAAAGGATTTTGAGGATAATGCCGAACGTTTTGCCTTCTTCAGCAAGGCCACTCTGGAAACCCTCAAGCTCCTCTACTGGCAGCCGGATATCATCCACTGCAATGAATGGCAGACCGCGCTGATTCCTTTTTATCTGAAGACCCTTTACAAAGATGATGAATTTTTCAAAGGCACTAAAACCATTCTCACCCTGCATAATCTGGCCTATCAGGGGAGTTTTCCGCTGGCCAAAGCCAAAAAAATCGGCATACCGGACGAATATGTGCGTCCCGGGAAACAATTTGAATTTTACGGGAATCTGAACCTGCTGAAAGGGGGCGTCCTTTTTGCTGACCTGCTCAATACGGTAAGTGAGAAATATGCCGAAGAAATCATGACCGATCCGGAATTTGGCTTTGGCTTTGAAAAGATTTTAGCCTCCCGCAAAAAAGACCTGGTGGGAATTCTCAACGGTGTGGATTACGAAAGCTGGAATCCGGCGACTGATAATCTGATCCCGTTCAACTATTCAATCGATAATCTGGAAAATAAAATCAAAAATAAGAAAGTACTGTGCAAACAGAACAATTTGCAGTACGATGAAAAGGTTCCGGTGATTGGTATCATCTCCCGCCTGGCCGATCAGAAAGGTTTTGATCTGATCAATGAAATCTTCAAAGAACTGATGGAAATGAATATCCAATTGATCATTCTGGGAACCGGAGATCCCAAATACCATACCCTGTTCGAGAAACTGGCCAAAAAATATCCCAAGAAGATCGCGGTCAATTTAAGATTTGACAACAAGCTGGCTCATCTGATCGAAGCCGGGGCCGATATGTTCCTGATGCCCTCGCGTTTTGAACCGTGCGGTCTGAATCAGATGTACAGCCTGAAATACGGGACAGTGCCGATTGTCCGCGAGACTGGCGGCCTGGCGGATACCATCCAGAATTTCGATCCGAAAAACAAAACCGGTACCGGATTTTCCTTTAAAAAATACAAAGCCAAAGAGATGCTGCTTACCATCAAGCGAGCAGTCAAAACCTATTCGGACAAGAAGACCTGGTCTGCCATTCAGAAGGAAGGAATGAAGAAAGATTTTTCCTGGGAACAATCGGCAAAAAAGTACCAGGAATTATATGAAAGAGCTTTTAAAAAATAGAAGTAAGATTGCAAAGTTTAAATAATTT
>MESS01000038.1:11561-11849 GCA_001771055.1 Caldithrix sp. RBG_13_44_9 | reverse complement strand
GTAACAGTAACCTCTTCAATGGTCTTTTCGAACAGCATACTGTTTTCCAGTCCAACCGCAATTCCTCTCGGTTCCACCGAGATACAGCTATGCAGCCGGGACGAATAGTGAATCAGCGGCATATGACCGGCCCGGGAAAAACGGATACTGGCGTCCGGTTCGATGCTGCATAAAGCCATGCTAATGAAGTAATCGTGCCGCATGATCCGGCGAATGTTTTTATTCAGGGCAATCAGGATATCGGTGGGAGAGTGATGTTTATCCAGCAGGTATTGCAGAAGGGCCTGA